>NZ_JBFAQU010000005.1:102130-248250 GCF_040678915.1 Micromonospora sp. NPDC049257 | reverse complement strand
GTCCCCGGTGAGCGCGAGGAGTGCAGCGCAGCGGAGCCCCGCAGTCGCGAACGGAAGGTCGGTCCGGTGAGCGCGAGGAGTGCAGCGCAGCGGAGCCCCGCAGTCGCGAACGGAAGGTCGGTCCGGTGAGCGCGAGGAGTGCAGCGCAGCGGAGCCCCACAGTCGCGAGCGAAAGGCATATCCAGTGAACCCGGTGCAGCAGGCGGTGGTCTGGCTCAACGACCCGCTCAACTGGACCAATCCCGGTGGGGTGCTCGACCGGGTCGGGGAGCACCTGAGCATGTCCGTCGCGGCGGTGCTGCTGGGCTGCCTGGTGGCCTGGCCGGTCGGTCTCTGGCTGGGGCACTCGGGGCGCGGCGGCGGAGCGGTCGTGTTGATCTCCAACCTGACCCTGTCCATCCCGACGCTGGCGCTGCTCACCATCCTCCCGCTGACCTTCCTCGGATTCGGGCGTCCGGCGGTGGTGGTCGCCCTAGCCGTGTTCGCGGTGCCGCCGCTGCTGGCCAACGCGTACACCGGGGTGCGGCAGGCCGACCCGGAGGCCCGGGACGCGGCGCGCGGGATGGGGCTGTCCGGGTGGCAGGTGCTGCGGCGGGTGGAGTTGCCGCTGGCGGTGCCGTATCTGGCCGCCGGGTTCCGGACGGCCGCCGTGCAGGTGGTGGCGACGGCGGCACTGGCCTCGTTCGTCAACGGTGGTGGGCTGGGCCAGATCATCCGGGCCGGCTTCGGACTGGACATCGCGGCCGGTGGCGGGCAGATCATCGCCGGTGGGGTGCTGGTGGCCGGGCTGGCGTTGGCGGCGGAGGGGCTGCTGGCACTGGTCGAGCGGGTGGTGACTCCGCGACCGCTGCGGCGTACCCGGCGGGTGGCGAACCGGCGGGCGGCGGACGCCACGGCGGGGAACTGATCCCTTTCCGTGACGATCACGTTACGAAAGCGGTTCAGAGTTTGTCGGTCGGTCCGGAAGGATATTGGCTGAACCCGCGGGCGGCGGCCGTCGCCCGTCGGACACGCGGCCGGCCCTGCCCGGGCCGTGCCGGGACACGGAAGGCGGGCACGATGCGCGTACGGACACGGCTGGCGGTGGGTGCGGTGGGCGCCCTGACCATGGCGGGTCTGTTGACCGGGTGCGGAGACGCCGGCTCGTCCGGCACCGATGCTCCGGAGCAGGGCGCGAGCGGTGCGGGTTGCGCCCCGGTCGCCGGTGAGCAGCTTGTCGTCCTCGACGACGACAAGAAGCTCCAGAACACCGACAACATCATTCCGGCGGTCAACGCCAAGGTGGCGAACCCGCAGCTGCTCGCCGCGCTGGACAAGGTCTCCGCCGTGGTGGACACCCCGAAGCTGATCGCCCTCAACAAGGCCGTCGACGTGGACCGCAAGACGCCGAAGGCGGCGGCCGAGGAGTTCGCCGTCGCCACGGGTCTGACCACCGGCATCGCCAAGGGGCCGGGTGGGCAGATCGTCGTCGGGGCGGGCAACTTCTCCGAGAGTCAGACCCTGGCCGAGCTGTACAACATCGCCCTCACGGCGGCCGGCTACCAGGTCAAGGTGCAGCAGATCGGCAACCGCGAGCTGTACGGGCCGAGCCTGGAGAAGGGCGAGATCCAGGTCGTCCCCGAGTACGCGGCGACCATGGCGGAGTTCCTCAACACCAAGGCCAACGGCAAGGACGCCACCCCGGTCTCCTCGCCGGAGCTGGACAAGACGGTCAGCGCGTTGAAGTCCGAGGGTGACAAGGCGGGCATCACGTTCGGCACCCCGTCCTCGGCGCAGGACCAGAACGCCTTCGCGGTGACCAAGGCGTTCGCCGACAAGTACTCCCTCAAGACCCTCTCCGACCTGGCGGCCAAGTGCTCCGGCAAGGACACCGTGCTGGCCGGCCCGCCGGAGTGCCCGCAGCGGCCGAAGTGCCAGGCCGGTCTGGTCGAGGTCTACGACTTCAAGGCCGGTTCGTTCAGCTCGCTGGACGCCGGTGGCCCGCAGACCAAGAACGCGCTGAAGACCGGCACCGCCAGCGTGGGCCTGGTCTTCTCGTCCGACGGCGCGCTCGCCACCAGTTGAGTGTTCCCGGTCGCGGTCGGCTCCCCCCGACCGCGACCGGGCCCGTCCTGAGTCGTTTCTCACCTTCCCCGTCTACGGGTGCGGCGACGACCTCGGTGCACGGGGCAGGTCAGCCGGGCCCGCTGCGCCGTACCGGCCGAGATCGGGGCATTTCTGCCCTGGGACCGTTCCCAGCCCGCGTACATCTCGGTAGGCTGCACAGCCATGCCCTCCCCGGTCGTCTCCGAGAAGCGCAGCCCGCAGCTCCTGACCGTCCTGTTCTGGATCGGGGTGGCGTTCGCGCCCATCGCCGCGCTGATCCTGTTGTTCGCCGACGGCAACGGTCCGCTGCGGTTCGCCGCGGTGCTGGCCATCACCGCCGTGGTGCTGATCGGCCTCTCCATCGCACTGCGGGCCGACGGCGGCACCCGGTCGTCCGACGCGGAGGTGCTCGACGAGCTGGCGCAGCTGCGGCGCGAGCTGCGTAGCGAGATCGTCGCCGCCGCCCAGCGCGGCAACCAGGCGTTGGACCAGTCCCAGCGGGCCGAGGAGCAGGTCACCGCGTTGCGTCGCCGGCTGGATGCGGTGACAGCCGATCTGGCGACGGCCGCCGGCGACCCGCCGGCCGTCGAGGATCGGGCCGTCGGTGCGGGCCGGGCCCGGGTCCCGGCCGTCGAACCGGCGCCGGAGGTCCCGGTCGGCCGTCGGCGGGCCGTCGCCGAGGAGAGCCCGCCGGACTGGGGCGCGGCGGATGACGCCGAGCCGGTCGCGACGGGCCGGGGCCGGGTCGCCGCCGACCGGGAGACCCCCGCAGCGTCCGGCCGCCGGTACGCCCCGGACCGCCCGGCCACCGGCCAGTCCGGCCAGCCCGGCGGGTACGGGGCGTCCGCTCGCGAACCACGTGGCCCGGTGCCCGGTGCCGAGTCGACGTCGCGTCCGCTCGGCGTGGTGCGGCACACCGAGACGGTGCACGTGACCACCCGGCACACCGTCGTCGACGGTCCCGATCCGGCCGGCGGCTACGGCGGTGGGTACGCCGGTCGTTGGACGCCTGGCGCGGAGCAGCCGTCCTGGGCCGGTGGGGAGCCGCAGCACCCCTGGTCGGGTCAGGCGGAGCCGCCCGGCCGGGACTGGTCCGCCCCGTCGGACGACCGGTCCCGGGCGTCCCGCCCGCCGTCCCGCGACGAGCGGGCCTGGCCGGCCGCGTCCGGCCCCTCGTGGGGTGCCCCGGCCGACGACCGTCCCGAGCAGCCCCGTCCCGAACCGGCCCGCACCGAGTGGTCCCGTCCCGAGCAGCCCCGCCCCGAGTGGTCCCCGGTCGGTGGGGAGGGCGGCGTCAGGTCGTCCGGCGGCCGGTCCGGCTGGACCGAGACCCGTGGCGAATCGTCCGCGCCCGAGGTGCCGGCCGGTGACCGGTGGGCCGAGAACAGGGCCGACCCGCCGGCCCGCGAGGTACGCGCCGGTGACCGCTGGGCCGAGGTGCGCGACGACGGGCGTGCCCGGGAGCTGCGGGTCGGGGAGCGCCGGGCGGAGGTGCACGCCGACGGCGCCGGTTACCACTACTCCGACCGGTGGGCCTCGGTCCGGCAGGAGGACCCGTACCGGCAGGAGGACGCCTACCGGGAGGAGCCGGCGCGGACCGGTGAGCGGTGGGGTGGCGGACGGTCGACGCCGGAGGGCCGCCCGGCGTTGCCGGCGGGTGGTGTCCCGGTGCCGCAGCAGTGGCGGGAGCCGGCGCGCAGTCACCGGCCGGCCGAGCAGTGGTCGGCCGGGGCCGCCCAGCCCGCGCCGTCCGCACCGGACTGGTCGGCGTCGGTTGCCCAGCCGGCCCAGGAGCGGCCGGGGCGGGCCGTCCCGCCGGGCGAGGAGTGGCCGGGCGGCGTACGACAGCCGTCGCCGGACTGGTCCACGCGCACCGGGCAGTCCGCTGTGGACCGGTCCGGGCGGTCCGGACCGGCGGCTGCGGACCGGTCCGCTCCCGTGGACGACCAGCGGTGGGGCGGGCAACCGGCCGAGCAATGGCGGGACCGGGAGCCGGTGGTGTCGTGGCGTACCCCCGACCCCGAACCACGCGGGCACCAGCAGTCCGACGGCGAGGAGCGGTACGGCTACCCCCCGCAGGACGACGCCCCGCGCGCCGGCGGCCACTGGCGCTGACCGTCCGGGTACCGGGCCGGGCCCACGTGCCGGGCAGGGCCGGATCAGGCCCCCGTTGCCGGACCAGGTCGGGCCCGGGTGTGGTGTTGGCCCCGGTCTACTTGTCGATGTCGCCGACCACGAAGAACATCGAGCCGAGGATCGCGATCAGGTCGGGCACCAGGCAGCCGGGCAGCAGGGTGGCCAGCGCCTGCACGTTGGCGTACGACGCGGTGCGCAGCTTGAGCCGCCACGGCGTCTTCTCGCCCCGCGAGACCAGGTAGTAGCCGTTGATCCCGAGCGGGTTCTCCGTCCAGGCGTAGGTGTGCCCCTCGGGGGCCTTGACCACCTTGGGCAGCCGGGTGTTCACCGGCCCGGTGAGCCGGTCGACCCGGTCGAGGCACTGTTCGGCGAGGTCGAGGGAGGCGTACACCTGGTCGAGCAGCACCTCGAAGCGGGCGTGGCAGTCGCCCGCGGTGCGGGTGACCACCGGCACGTCGAGCTGGTCGTACGCCAGGTAGGGGTCGTCGCGGCGCAGGTCCAGGTCGAGCCCGGAGGCGCGGGCGACCGGCCCGGACGCCCCGAACGCGGCGGCGTCGGCGGCCGACAGCACCCCCACCCCGACGGTACGGGCCAGGAAGATCTCGTTGCGTCGGATCAGCCGGTCCAGGTCGGGCATCCGGCGGCGGACCTCGCCGATGGCGGCGCGGGCCCGTCCGGTCCAGCCGGCGGGGACCTCCTCCTTGAGCCCGCCGACCCGGTTGAACATGTAGTGGATCCGGCCGCCGGAGACCTCCTCCATGACCGCCTGGATGGTCTCCCGTTCCCGGAAGGCGTAGAAGACCGGGGTGATCGCGCCGATCTCCAGCGGGTACGAGCCGAGGAACATCAGGTGGTTGAGCACCCGGTTCAGCTCGGCCAGCGCCATCCGCAGCCAGGTGGCCCGCTCGGGCACCTCCATGCCCATGAGCCGTTCGACGGCGAGCACCACACCCAGCTCGTTGGAGAACGCCGACAGCCAGTCGTGCCGGTTGGCCAGCACGATGATCTGCCGGTAGTCGCGGACCTCGAACAGTTTCTCCGCGCCCCGGTGCATGTACCCGACGATCGGTTCGGCGGCGACCACCCGTTCCCCGTCGAGCACCAGCTTCAGCCGCAGCACGCCGTGCGTCGAGGGGTGCTGCGGGCCGATGTTGAGCACCATGTCGGTGCCGAGCTGCTCCCCGCCGGCCCCGGTGCCGACGGTCAGCTCGCGCAGTTCACCGGTGTCCGTGGTCATGCCGGTCATCGTGCCATGAGCGCATCGACGGCGACGCCGACCGGCTGGAGCAGCCAGTGGTGCCCGCCGAGTCCGGCCGGGTCGGTCAGCTCGGCCACCGCCGAGGCGGCGGCGAGGGCCCGCACGTACCCGGCGGGGTCGCTGCCGGCCAGGCTCAGCGCCGGTCGCCCACCGTCGGCCCCGAGCGCGAGCAGCGCCTCCCGCTGCGACACCAGCGTGTACGCACACCCGGCGACCTGCGCACCGGTGGCGGCGACGGAGTCCATGGCGACGTGCGCGGTGATGTCGCACGACCCGTCCGGCACCGGAGGCACCTGCCGTCCGTTCCGGTACCCGGTCAACGTCCCGTCGACCGGCCGCCGCTCGCGCAGGTGCCCGTAGTCCACGGCCAACGCCACCCCCTGCCGCAGCCGCCCGACGGCCCGCCCCCACGCCTCGTCCCGACTCCGCCCCACCTCAACCCGCCCCCCTCGCTCCCCCCGCCCGGTGATCAAGAGGTTTGCGTCAGGTTCGAGCCCCTCCGTTGACGCAAACCTCTTGATCACCGGGGCGGTGGTGGGGGGCGCGGCCGGGGTTGGGGTGGGGATTGGGGTGGGGTGCCAGGTGGTCAGCCAGGTGAGGTCTTCCGGGGTCAGCGGGGGGCCGGGGGTCTCCTCGCCGGTGCTCGGGTCCACCAGGTGGTAGCGCCAGCCGGTGCCGGTGGGGACGGCCACGTCCAGGGGGACGTTGTCCAGCCATTCGGTCGCGGTCAGCAGGCCGGTGATTCCCGCCGGGGGTTCGGTCGTCCAGGCGATGTCGGGCGGCAGGTCCGCCGGGCGGGGGGCCGGTTCCACGGCCGTGAGGCGTAGGCGGTGGGCCAGCGGCGTCGCAGCCGCGCCGGGCGTCGCCGACCCGTGGGCCAGGGCGGCCAGGGCGCGCAGCAGCTCACCCCGGCCCGCACCCACGTCCACCACGTCGAACGGGGTGGGGAAACCGAGGGCGGCGTCGAGGCGGGACACGAGCCGGAACACCGCCGCCGTGAACGCCGGGGAGGCGTGCACGCTGGTCCGGAAGTGGTCGGCCGGGCCGGACCCGGAGACGAAGAAGCCGCGCGGCCCGTAGAGGGCGGCGTCCATGGCGTACCGCCAGCGAATCGCGTTCATCCCGTGTTCAGCGTCCGTCACCGTGCCGACCCTACGGTCTGCGGGCATGAGACGAATCGTGATCTCCGCGCTGGCGGTCGTACCGCTGCTGGTGACGACCACCGGTGCCGCCGCCGCGCCCGCCCGCGACGACGTGCCGCGTGCAGTCCGGGCGGTGGCCGAGACACCCGCCCTGTTCGCCGACGCCGCCGGTGGCGACGCCGACGCCGACGATCCGGCGATCTGGGTGCACCCGACCGACCGGGCCGGCAGCCTGGTGGTCGTCACCGCCAAGAACGGCGGCCTGCGGGTGTACGACCTGCGGGCCCGGGAGCGGCAGGCGATCGCCACCCCGCCGGCACCCGGCCCGGACGACGAGGCGGGCCGGTTCAACAACGTCGACCTGGTCAGCGGCTTCCGGCTGGCGGGCCGGCCGGTCGACCTGGCGGTGGTCACCGACCGGGGACGCGACCAGCTCCGGTTCTACCGGATCGATCCGGTGTCGCGGCGGCTGGTCGACGTGACCGCGCCGCAGCCGCCGTTCGCGTTCAGCCGGGACCAGGCGGAGGTGAACACCCAACGCACCGCGTACGGGTTGGGCACGTTCACCGACCGGGACGGGGCCGCGTACGCGGTGGTGAGCCGGCGCAGCACCCCGGAGGTGGGGGTGTTCCGGCTGGTGGAGCGGGCCGGGAAGGTCAGCTACCGGCCGGTGGGGCGGCTGGTGCTGCCGTCGACGTTCACCCTGCCGGACGGCTCCGCCTGGTCGCCGTGCACCGACCCGGGGGACGGCCCGCAGGTGGAGGGGACGGTGGTGGACCCGGCCACCGGCGTGGTGTACCTGGCGCAGGAGAAGGTCGGCCTGTGGCGGACCCGGCTGGTCGCTGGCCGGTTCGTGGGCGTACCCCGGCCGGTGGAGCGGGTCCGCGAGTACGGCGTCCCGGCGGTCTTCGACCCGGCGGCCGACGACTGCGTGGCCGACGACACCGCCGACCCGGGCTTCGGCGGGCGGATCGCCCAGGACGTGGAGGGGCTGACGATCCTGCCCACCGGTCGGGACGCGGGCACCCTCGTCGTGTCCAGCCAGGGCGACGACACGTTCTTCACCTACGACCGGGTCACCAACCGGCCGACCGGGCGGTTCGCGGTGGTCGACGGACGGGTCGACGGCGTGCAGGAGTGCGACGGGGCGGCGGTGACGGCGACGCCGCTGCCGGGCTTCCCGGGCGGGCTGCTGGTGGTGCAGGACGGCCGTAACACCCCGACGACGCCGGACGGGGACGACGGGGTACGCCCGGACACCAACGTCAAGTTCGTCGACGCCGGGTTCCTGGCCGGCCACCGGTGAGCTGCCGCACCCGGTGAGCTGCCGCACCGGGTGGGCCGCCACACCCGGTGAGCTGCCGCACCCGGTGAACTGCCGCACCGGGTGGGCTGCCGCACCGGGTGAGCTGCCGCCGTCGGGCCACCCGGTGCCCGGGGTCGGTGAAGGTTTTCACACATCCTTGTTCGGGTTCCCTGCCCCCGGCGCATACTTGCGATCGACCGGTACCCCCTTCGAGGACTGGATCGTTGCCATGAGCGCACCGCTGCGCCCCCGTCCGGCTGCCCCCGGCGTCGCCGTACCGCAGGGCCCCGCCGCACCCGGTGTCCCGTTCGTCCTTCCCCCCCAGCTCACCGTGGGTGTGGTCGGTGCCGGCCGGGTGGGTGCGGTGCTCGGGGCGGCGCTGGTCGCCGCCGGGCACCGGGTGGTCGCCGCCTCCGGCGTCTCCGGGGCGACCCGGGCCCGGATCGCGTTGCTCCTGCCGGACGCGGTGACCCGGTCGGCGACCTCGGTCGCCCGGGAGGCCACCGACCTGCTGCTGCTCGCCGTCCCCGACGACGCGCTGGCCGGTGTGGTCGCTGGTTTGGCCGACACCGGGGCGCTGCACCCCGGCCAGGTGGTCGCGCACACCTCCGGCGCGCACGGCCTGACCGTGCTGGCCCCGGCCGCCGCCGTCGGTGCCCGGCCGTTGGCCCTGCACCCCGCGATGACCTTCACCGGTACGCCGGACGACCTGTCCCGGCTGGCCGGCATCTCCTACGGGGTGACCGCCCCGGTGGAGTTGCGGGCGGCGGCGGCCCGGCTCGTCGCCGACCTGGGCGGGGTGCCGGAGTGGGTGGGGGAGACCGACCGGGTCCTCTACCACGCGGCCCTGGCGCACGGCGCGAACCACCTGGTGACCCTGGTCAACGAGGCGGCCGACCGGCTGCGGGACGCCGGGGTGACCCAGCCGGAGAAGGTGCTGGCCCCGCTGCTGCGGGCGGCGTTGGAGAACGCCCTGCGGCTCGGCGACGACGCGCTCACCGGCCCGGTGTCGCGTGGCGACGCGGGCACCGTACGGCGGCACCTGGCCCGGCTGGCGCAGACCGCGCCGGAATCCGTGGCCCCCTATCTGGCGTTGGCCCGACGGAGCGCGGACCGGGCGATCGCGGCGGGCCGGCTGCGCCCGGTCGACGCCGAGTCCCTGCTCGACGTGCTCGCCGGCATCCACCGCGAGGTGGCGGCGTGAGCCGGTTTTGCGAGCCCGGCAGTCGCGAACGGAGGGCGGGTTGGTGAGTGCGAGGAGTGAGCCGGTTTTGCGAGCCCCGCAGTCGCGAACGGAGGGCGGGTTGGTGAGTGCGAGGAGTGAGCCGGTTTTGCGAGCCCCGCAGTCGCGAACGGAAGGCGGTTCAGTGACGGAACTGGTGCACACCCGGGTGGAGTTGGCGAAGGCCCGGGCGGGGCTGGCCGGCACGGTCGGTGTGGTGATGACGATGGGTGCGCTGCACTCGGGGCACGAGGCGCTGATCCGGGCGGCCCGGGAGCGGGCCGACCACGTGCTGGTGACGATCTTCGTGAACCCGTTGCAGTTCGGCCCGAACGAGGACTTCGACAGGTATCCGCGCACCCTCGACACCGACCTGGAGGTGTGCCGGCGGGCCGGTGCGGACCTGGTGTTCGCCCCGGCCGTGACCGACATGTACCCGGACGGGCAGCCCACGGTCCGGGTCAACCCGGGTCAGCCCGGTGAGGAGTTAGAGGGGCAGAGCCGGCCCGGTTTCTTCCACGGGGTGCTGACCGTGGTGTTGAAGCTGCTCCAGCTCACCCGGCCCGACGTGACCTTCTTCGGGGAGAAGGACTACCAGCAGCTCACCCTGGTCCGTCGGATGGCCCGGGACCTGGACGTGCCGGTCGAGGTGGTCGGTGTGCCGACCGTACGGGAGCCGGACGGGCTGGCCCGGTCCAGCCGTAACCGCTACCTGTCGGCGGACGAGCGGCAGGTCGCGTTGAGCCTCTCGGCCGCGCTGCGGGCCGGGGCGGACGCCGCCGGGCGGGGCGCGGACGCCGGTGACGTGCTGGCCGCCGCGCACCGGGTGCTCGGCGAGGTGCCGGGTGTGCGACTGGACTATCTGGTGCTCACCGATCCGGATCTGGAGCCGGGGCCGGTCGCCGGCCCGGCCCGGCTGTTGATCGCGGCCTGGGTGGGCACCACCCGGTTGATCGACAACCTGGCGATCGACCTCGCCCCCCGCTCCTGACCACGCACACCACCTGTCGAGAGGCAAGCCGATGTTCCGGACCATGCTCAAGTCGAAGATCCACCGGGCGACGGTGACCCAGGCCGACCTGCACTACGTCGGCTCGGTGACGGTGGACCAGGATCTGCTCGACGCCGCCGACCTGCTCCCGGGCGAGCAGGTGGCGATCGTGGACGTGACCAACGGGGCCCGGCTGGAGACGTACGTGATCCCGGGGGAGCGGGGCAGCGGGGTGATCGGCATCAACGGCGCGGCGGCGCACCTGGTGCACCCGAACGACCTGGTGATCCTGATCTCGTACGGTCAGATGGACGACGCGGAGGCCCGGACGTACCGCCCCCGGGTGGTCCATGTGGACGCCGACAACAGGGTGGTTGAGCTGGGCGGCGATCCGGCGGCTGCGGCCCCGGGGACGGCCGGGGACCCGGTGCCGAGTCCGCTCGCCGTCGTGGGCTGACCGGAATTCCGGTCTGTTACCGGAAGGTCATTTTTGGTTACCCTGGACTGACCGTCGGATTGACGGTCGTCGGCTGGGGGAGGCCGCGTTGCGTCGTCCGATGAGGGTCTTGATCGCCGCGTTGGCGGTGGGTGTGGTCCTGGCGGGCTGCGGTGCGCCGGGCGGCCTCGACGGCGATCTCACCGACGACTGGGCGGCCCTGCCGCCGGCCGGGCCGTTCACCCCCGAGGCGGGGGTTTGTCAGGTCGCCGACTTCACCGACACGGTCGCCCTGGCGGCGTACGCGCCGGTGGACTGCGCGGTGCCGCACCGGGTGGAGACGGTGCACGTGGGCGCGTTGCCGGGCGAGCGGGTCGTCGCGCCGGTCACCGGTTCGGCGGAGTTGCGGGGTGCGTTCGCCGAGTGCGACACCCGGGCCGCCGGTTACCTGGGCGACGACTGGCGGGCCGGCCGGCTGCGGCTGGCGGTGGCGCTGCCGACCGCGCTCGGCTGGACGGCCGGGGCCCGTTGGTTCCGGTGCGACCTGAGCGAGGTGACCACCGTCGAGGCGGCGGCCACCGTGGTCACCCGTACGGGCAGCCTGCGGGACGCGTTGAAGGGCCCGTCGCC
Organism: Micromonospora sp. NPDC049257; assembly: GCF_040678915.1. NCBI lineage: Bacteria > Bacillati > Actinomycetota > Actinomycetes > Micromonosporales > Micromonosporaceae > Micromonospora > Micromonospora sp. NPDC049257. Next base: position 237,044 of record NZ_JBFAQU010000005.1, on the reverse strand, counting down.
GCTGCGGTTGGGCTGTCAGCGGGCCAAGAGCGGCCGGGGTGCCGGGGTGCAGGTGCTGGTGCCGGTGGAGTGCTCGACCGTCCACGAGGCGGAGTTCGTGGGCGCCTGGAAGGCCCCCGACCGGGCCTATCCGGTCAAGGACGTCGACTGGCTGCCGCTGTACGCCGGCTGCCGCAGCCTGCTGGGTCGCTACGTGGGTGTGCCGGACGACGCCGACCTGCGTTTCCGCAGCGGCGTGGTGGTGCGTCCGCCGGGGCCGGGCCGGTGGCGGGTCGGCGACCGGGGGGTCCGTTGCTACCTGTGGTTGAGCGACCGGACGGTGACCGCCTCGCTGAAGGGCGGCGGACCGGCCGCCCTGCCGGTGCGGACGAAGTAGCGGACGGGGTAGCCGAAACCACTCGTCCCGCCCCCGCCGCCCGTCGCGAGGATCGTTCGGGTTGACTGTGGCTATGGAACTCCCGCCGACCGTCGACCTGCCGGCCCTGCCCAGACTGTTGGCTGCTCCCGCGCCCGGTTGGGTGGAGACCACCGATGTGATCGTGGTCGGCTCCGGGGTGGCCGGGTTGACCGCCGCGCTGCACCTGCGCGAGGCGGGCCTGCACGTCACCGTGGTCACCAAGGTCAACATCGACGACGGGTCGACCCGCTGGGCGCAGGGCGGCATCGCCGCCGTACTCGATCCGGCCGACTCGCCCGCCGCGCACGCCCGCGACACCGAGATCGCCGGGGTCGGACTCTGCGACCCGGCGGCCGTGCGGCTGCTGGTGGAGGAGGGGCCGCTGCGGCTGCGGGAACTGATGCGCATCGGCGCGGAGTTCGACCGCAACCCGGACGGTTCGTTGATGCTCACCCGGGAGGGCGGGCACCGGGCCGACCGGATCGTGCATGCCGGTGGGGACGCCACCGGGGCGGAGGTGCAGCGGGCCCTGCACGCGGCGGTGCGCCGGGACCCGTGGATCCGCCTGGTCGAGCACGCCCTGGTGCTGGACCTGCTGCGCGCCCCCGGCGACGACCCGGACTCTCCCGGCCCGGCCTGCGGCATCACCCTGCACGTGCTGGGCGAGGGCAGCGAGGACGGCGTCGGCGCGCTGCTGGCCCGCGCGGTGGTGCTGGCCACCGGCGGGATGGGGCAGGTCTTCTCGGCCACCACCAACCCGGCGGTCTCCACCGGTGACGGGGTGGCGTTGGCGATGCGGGCCGGGGCGGCGGTCACCGACGTCGAGTTCGTGCAGTTCCACCCGACCGCGCTGATCGTGCCGGAGCAGGCCCGGGTGCCGGGCGCGGGCCTGGCCCAGCAGCCGCTGGTGTCGGAGGCGCTGCGCGGTGAGGGCGCCCACCTGGTCGACGCCGACGGCAAGCGGTTCATGCTCGGCCAGCACGAACTGGCCGAGCTGGCCCCCCGGGACGTGGTGGCCAAGGGCATCCACCGGGTGCTGCTGGCCACCGGCGCGGCCCACGTCCATCTGGACGCCCGGCACCTCGGCGCGAACTTCCTCGCCGGGCGGTTCCCGACCATCGTCGCGTCCTGCCTGGCCATCGGGGTCGACCCGGCGACGGATCTGATTCCGGTCGCCCCGGCCGCCCACTACGCGTCCGGTGGCGTCCGCACCGACCTGCGCGGCCGGACCTCCATCCCCGGCCTGTACGCCTGCGGCGAGGTCGCCTGCACGGGCGTGCACGGCGCGAACCGGCTGGCCAGCAACTCGCTGCTGGAGGGGTTGGTCTTCTCCCGCCGGATCGCCGAGGACATCGCCGCCGGGCTGCCCGAGCAGGCGCAACCGGCGCAGACCGGTGCCTGGGTGGGCGGCGGGGGTGGGGTGCTGCCCGCCGAGGGGGTGCCCGCGTTGCAACGGGCGATGACCCGGGGCGCGGGGGTGCTGCGGTCGGCGTCGACCCTGGCCGCGACCGCCGCCACCCTGACCGAGCTGGGGCAGGGCCAGGGTCGGCCGGGCACCGCCGGCTGGGAGGCGACGAACCTGGTCACCGTGGCGTCCGCCCTGGTCGCCGCCGCGTACGCCCGCCAGGAGACCCGGGGCTGCCACTGGCGGGAGGACTTCCCGGCGGCCGACGAGCGGTGGCGCGGTCATCTCGTCGCGGCCGTCGGTGCCGGGGGTGACCTCACCGAACGCTGGGAGGGCCTGCCCTGACCCGGAGCGGGCCGGGTTTGCGAGCCCCGCAGTGGCGAACGAAGGGGGGCGGGTGAGTCCGAGGAGTGAGCCGGGTTTGCGAGCCCCGCAGTGGCGAACGAAGGGGGGCGGGTGAGTCCGAGGAGTGAGCCGGGTTTGCGAGCCCCGCAGTGGCGAACGAAAGGAAATGCAGTGCGGGAACCGACGCGACAGGCGTTGACGGCGGGCGGGTTGGACCCGGAGCGGGTCCGGCGGGTGATCGTCGACGCGCTCACCGAGGATCTGGGGGCGGACTTCGTCGACGTCACCAGCGTCGCCACCGTTGCGGCCGGGCAGACCGACACCGCCGACCTGGTGGCCCGGGAGGCCGGGGTGGTGGCCGGGCTGGCGGTGGCGGCGGCGGTGTTCGAGCTGGTCGGCGAGGTGAGCGCTGCGGAGCGTACCGTCGAGGTGGTGGTGGTGGCCCACGACGGCGCGCGGGTGGCCCGGGGTGAGGTGCTGGCGACGGTGACCGGCCCGACCCGGCTGCTGCTCACCGCCGAGCGCACCGCGCTGAACCTGCTCTCCCGGATGTCCGGGGTGGCCACCCACACCCGGGCCTGGGCGGACGCCCTGGCCGGCACCAAGGCGACGGTGCTGGACACCCGCAAGACCACCCCGGGCCTGCGGATGCTGGAGAAGTACGCGGTCCGGGCCGGCGGTGGCACCAACAAGCGGATGGGCCTGTACGACGTCGCCATGATCAAGGACAACCACAAGCTGGCCGCCGGTGGTGTCGGGGCGGCCTTCCGTCGGGTCCGGCAGACCTTCCCGCAGGTGCCGGTGCAGGTCGAGGTGGACACCCCGGCCGAGGCGGTGGAGGCGGTGGAGGCGGGCGCGGACTTCCTGCTGTTGGACAACATGTCCCCGGCGACCCTGCGCGAGGTGGTCGCGGCGGTCGGCGACCGGGCCGAGCTGGAGGCGACCGGTGGGCTGACCCTGGAGGTGGCCGCCGAGTACGGGGCGACCGGGGTGGACTACCTGTCGGTGGGTGCCCTGACGCACTCCTCGCCGATCCTGGACATCGCCCTGGACCTGCGCGAGCGGTGAGCCGGCCGGGCCGCCGGCTACCCGTCGGTGCGGGGCAGCGGGTCCGGCCCACTGCTCGCCTGCGGTGGGCCGGTCGGCGTCTAGGCTGCGTGCGTGCTGCTCTGCATCGACATCGGAAACACCAACACCGTGCTGGCGACCTTCGACGGCGACAAGCTGGTGCACTCGTGGCGGATCAAGACCGACGCCCGTTCGACAGCGGACGAGCTGGGTCTGATGTTCCGGGGGCTGCTCGCCGGTGACGCCGTGGAGATCACCGGGGTGGCCGCCTGCTCGACGGTGCCGGCGGCGCTGCGCTCGCTGCGGACCATGCTGGCCCGTTACTACGCCGACCTGCCGAGCGTGGTCGTCGAGCCGGGGGTCCGCACCGGGGTGCAGCTGGCCATCGACAACCCGAAGGAGGTGGGCGCGGACCGGGTGGTCAACACGCTGGCCGCGTACACCCTCTACGGGGGTCCGTCGATCGTGGTGGACTTCGGCACCACCACCAACTTCGACGTGATCAGCGGTCGGGGGGAGTTCCTCGGTGGGGCGTTCGCCCCGGGCATCGAGATCTCCTTCGACGCGTTGGCGGCCCGCGCCGCCCAGCTGCGTAAGGTGGAGGCCAACAAGCCCCGCTCGGTGATCGGCAAGAACACCGTGGAGTGTCTCCAGTCCGGCCTCTACTTCGGCTTCGCCGGGCAGGTCGACCGGATCGTCGAGCGGATGACCGAGGAGTTGGGCCAGGTCCGGGCGGTGATCGCCACGGGCGGGCTGGCCTCGGTGGTGATCGGCGAGTGCCGGACCATCACCCACCACGAGCCGATGATCACCCTGATCGGGCTGCGCATGGTCTACGAACGCAACACCTGATCACGACGGCCGGTCGCGGCGGTTCAGCGCCGCCGGGCCCGGAAGACCAGCGTCTGGTACGGCAGCTCGACGGTCTCCCGGCCGGCCAGGTCGGGGTGGGTGGCGAACAACTCGCGCAGGTCCCGCTCCAGCCGTTGCCGCTGCTGCGGGGCGGCGACCAACCAGTGTGAGCGGGTACGCAACAGCCCGAGGACCTCGTCGGAGGTGACGGTCGTCCGGTGGGTGAACCGGCCCAGCTCGACCGGGCCGAAGGCCGCACCGAAGGTGGTCACCTTCACCGTCAGGTCGCTGACGTTCTCCCCCATCTGGGCGATCCGCCCCAGCTCGGCCACCCAGCCGACCGTTTCGTCCCGGATGTTCCAGATCGGGGCGAAGATGCCGTGCGGCCGGAGCACCCGGGCGATCTCGACGTGCGCGCGTTCCCGGTCGAACCAGTGGTAGGCCTGGCCGACCAGCACCGCGTCGGCGCTCGCGTCGGGCAGCGGGACCGCCTCGGCGCAGCCGGCGAGGGCGGTGGTCCCGGGAACGGCCGTGTCGAGCCGGGCCCGCATCGCCGGGTCGGGTTCGACCGGAGTGACCCGGTGGCCGAGGGCCCGCAGGTCACGGGTGAGCAGGCCGGTGCCGGCACCCAGGTCGACCACGCTGGCACCCGCACCCGCACCCGCACCCGCACCCGTGCCGGCCAGCGCCCAGCGCAGCGCCTCGGCCGGATAACCGGGTCGAAACCGGTCGTAGTCGGCGGCGACCGTACCGAAGGACCGTGCCCGGGTGTGCTCGACCATGCCGGGCAGGTTATCCCGTAACGGCCGCTCGGGGGCATGAGTACGCTCATGGGCTGACCCAGTCGAAACTCCCTTAGCCGAGGAAGCGTGCCGTGACCGAGCAGAACGCCGTGCCAGTGGACCCCGCCGACGACCTTCCCGAGCAGATGAAGGTCCGCCGGGAGAAGCGGGACCGGATGCTCGCCGAGGGCATCGACCCGTACCCCGTCGGTTACCCCCGGACCAGCACCCTGGCCGAGGTGCGCGAGCGGTACGCCGAGCTGCCCACCGACACCGCGACCGGGGACCGGATCTCGGTCACCGGCCGGGTGATCTTCGTTCGGAACACCGGCAAGCTCTGTTTCGCCACCCTGCGCGACGGCGACGGCACCGAGTTGCAGGCGATGCTCTCCCTGGACCGGGTCGGCGCGGAGCGGCTGGACGCCTGGAAGCGCCTGGTCGACCTGGGTGACCACGTGGGTGTCACCGGCGAGGTGATCACCAGCCGGCGCGGTGAGCTGTCGGTGCTGGCCGACGAGTGGGCGGTCACCGCCAAGGCGCTGCGCCCGTTGCCGGTGGCGCACAAGCCGCTGAGCGAGGAGGCCCGGGTCCGGCAGCGTTACGTGGACCTGGTGGTCCGTCCGCAGGCCCGGCAGATGGTCCGGACCCGGGCCGCGGCGGTACGCAGCCTGCGTGACTCGTTGCACGGTCAGGGATTCATCGAGGTCGAGACGCCGATGCTCCAGTTGCTGCACGGCGGCGCGGCGGCCCGCCCATTCGTGACCCACAGCAATGCGCTCGGTACTGATCTGTATCTGCGAATCGCGCCGGAACTGTTTCTCAAGCGCGCCGTGGTCGGCGGGGTCGACCGGGTGTTCGAGATCAACCGCAACTTCCGCAATGAGGGAGTCGACTCGTCGCACTCGCCGGAGTTCGCGATGCTGGAGACCTACCAGGCGTACGGCGACTACGACACGATGGCGGCGTTGACCCGTAATCTCGTGCAGCAGGCGGCGGTGGCGGTCAGCGGCTCGACGACGGTGACCCACGCCGACGGTCGGGAGTTCGACCTGGGTGGCGAGTGGCGGTCGGTGACCCTGTTCGGGGCGCTTTCCGAGGCGCTCGGCGAGGAGGTCACGGTCCGCACCGAACGGACCCGCCTGGTGGAGTACGCCGACAAGGTGGGGCTCGCGGTCGACCCGAAGTGGGGGCCGGGCAAGCTGGCCGAGGAGTTGTTCGAGGAACTGGTGGTGCCGAGCCTCCAGGCGCCGACCTTCGTGCGGGACTACCCGGAGGAGACCAGCCCGTTGACCCGGGGTCACCGCACCGAGCCCGGCCTGGCCGAGAAGTGGGACCTCTACGTGCTCGGCTTCGAGCTGGGCACCGCGTACACGGAGCTGGTGGACCCGGTGGTGCAGCGGGAGCGGCTGGTGACGCAGGCGCAGCTCGGTGCCCGGGGCGACGACGAGGCCATGCGGCTGGACGAGGACTTTCTCCGGGCGATCGAGTACGGAATGCCGCCGGCCGGGGGTATGGGAATGGGAATCGACCGGCTGTTGATGGCGCTGACGGGGCTGGGAATTCGGGAAACCATCCTCTTCCCCTTGGTCCGCCCCGAGTAGCCTGCGGTGAGACCTTTGCCGGGTCGTTACGGCGTCCTATTGACGCGGCAAGCGTCGGGGGGGTTATCGTGCTCCTATTGCAGGAGCACCCTGCTCGAAAGGAATGTGGGACGTGGCCAAGCAGATCATTCACAAGCTGGTCGATGACCTGGACGGCGGGGACGCGGACGAGACCGTCAAGTTCGCCCTCGACGGCGTTCAGTACGAGATCGACCTGTCGAACTCCAACGCCGACAAATTGCGGGACGTTTTCGCGCCGTACGTGGCTGCCGGCACCCGGGTCGGCCGGGGCGGCGTGGTCGTGGGTGGCCGGGCCGCCCGGGGCCGGGGCGGCGCGACCGCCGACCGCGAGCAGAACAAGGCGATCCGGTCGTGGGCCAAGAAGAACGGCAAGGACATCTCCGACCGGGGTCGTATCCCGCAGGAGATCGTCGACGAGTACCACGCGACCCGCTGAGCTGTCAGTGGCGAACCGACGCCGGGCCGGAGCACCCCTCCGGGCCGGCGTCGCCGTCTCGGAGCACCCCTCCGGGCCGGCGTCGCCGTCTCGGGGCACCCCCGGCCGGCGTCGCCGTCTCGGGGCAGCAGCCCGGCGGCCGTCGGGCCCGGCCGACGTCACCCGCCGTCGGGGGCCGGTGGGTGGGGCTGCGGGCGGTGTGGGGGCGGGAAGTTCTCCGGGTCCGCAGGCGTTGTCCACAGGCGGTGGAGACTTCGTCCACAGCCTGTGGACAACCCACGGGACCCCCCGGAGGGCGTTGCGCACCCCGGGTGAATTTCGCTCTGCGCGTACAGGCTGGGGTGCCGGAACACCTCCTGAGCGCGGATGGTTGGTCAAAACGACGTCGGAACGGCTCGGTACGAGGAGACACGACCTCAGCGGAGTCGGTCAGCGGCGATAGAGTAAGGAGGTGCGGACGCCCGTCCCGGACGTCCGCGCACCGGCCCCGCCAAGATCTCGCAGTCGAGGCGCACGGCACGTGAGGAGCACGAGGGCATGTTCGAGCGGTTCACCGACCGAGCGCGACGGGTTGTCGTCCTGGCCCAAGAAGAGGCCCGGATGCTCAACCACAACTACATCGGTACGGAGCACATCCTGCTGGGCCTGATCCACGAGGGTGAGGGCGTCGCCGCCAAGGCCCTGGAGAGCCTCGGCATCTCCCTGGAGGGCGTCCGTCAGCAGGTCGAGGAGATCATCGGCCAGGGCCAGCAGGCGCCGAGCGGGCACATCCCGTTCACGCCCCGGGCCAAAAAGGTGCTGGAGCTGTCCCTGCGCGAGGCGCTGCAGCTCGGCCACAACTACATCGGCACGGAGCACATCCTGCTCGGGCTGATCCGCGAGGGTGAGGGCGTCGCCGCCCAGGTGCTGGTGAAGCTGGGCGCCGACCTCAACCGGGTCCGCCAGCAGGTGATCCAGCTCCTCTCCGGCTACCAGGGCAAGGAGCCGGCCGCCGCCGGCACCGCGCCGGGCGAGGCCGCCCCGTCGACCAGCCTCGTGCTGGACCAGTTCGGTCGTAACCTGACTCAGGCTGCCCGTGAGGGCAAGCTCGACCCGGTGATCGGGCGCGAGAAGGAGATCGAGCGGGTCATGCAGGTGCTGTCCCGCCGCACCAAGAACAACCCGGTCCTGATCGGTGAGCCCGGCGTCGGCAAGACCGCCGTGGTGGAGGGCCTGTCCCAGAAGATCATCAAGGGCGAGGTGCCCGAGACGCTCAAGGACAAGCAGCTCTACACCCTCGACCTCGGTGCCCTGGTCGCCGGCTCCCGCTACCGGGGTGACTTCGAGGAGCGCCTCAAGAAGGTGCTCAAGGAGATCCGCACCCGGGGCGACATCATCCTGTTCATCGACGAGATCCACACCCTGGTCGGTGCGGGTGCCGCCGAGGGCGCGATCGACGCGGCGAGCATCCTCAAGCCGATGCTGGCCCGTGGTGAGCTCCAGACCATCGGCGCGACCACCCTCGACGAATACCGCAAGCACCTGGAGAAGGACGCCGCTCTGGAGCGTCGTTTCCAGCCGATCCAGGTGGGTGAGCCGTCGCTGGCCCACACCATCGAGATCCTCAAGGGCCTGCGGGACCGCTACGAGGCGCACCACCGCGTCTCGATCACGGACGCCGCCCTGGTGGCTGCCGCGACGCTGGCCGACAGGTACATCTCCGACCGGTTCCTGCCGGACAAGGCGATCGACCTGATCGACGAGGCCGGGGCCAGGATGCGCATCCGCCGGATGACCGCGCCGCCAGACCTGCGTGACTTCGACGAGCGGATCGCCCAGGTGCGCCGCGACAAGGAGTCCGCGATCGACGCGCAGGACTTCGAGCGGGCCGCCCAGCTGCGGGACAAGGAGAAGCAGCTCCTGGGGCAGAAGGCGCAGCGGGAGAAGGAATGGAAGGCCGGTGACCTGGACGTCGTCAGCGAGGTCGACGACGAGCAGATCGCCGAGGTCCTGGGCAACTGGACCGGTATCCCGGTCTACAAGCTGACCGAGGAGGAGACCTCCCGGCTGCTGCGGATGGAAGACGAGCTGCACAAGCGCGTCATCGGCCAGGAGGACGCGGTCAAGGCGGTGTCGAAGGCGATCCGGCGTACCCGGGCCGGCCTGAAGGACCCGAAGCGGCCGTCCGGCTCGTTCATCTTCGCCGGCCCGTCCGGTGTGGGTAAGACCGAGCTGTCCAAGGCGCTCGCCGAGTTCCTGTTCGGCAGCGAGGACGCGCTGATCCAGCTGGACATGTCCGAGTTCCACGACCGCTACACGGTCTCCCGCCTGGTCGGGGCCCCTCCCGGCTACGTCGGCTACGACGAGGGTGGCCAGCTGACCGAGAAGGTCCGTCGTCGGCCGTTCTCGGTGGTGCTCTTCGACGAGATCGAGAAGGCCCACCCGGACGTGTTCAACACCCTGCTGCAGATCCTGGAGGACGGCCGGCTCACCGACGGCCAGGGTCGGATCGTGGACTTCAAGAACACGGTCATCATCCTGACCACCAACCTGGGCACCCGGGACGTCGCCAAGGCGGTGTCGTTGGGCTTCCAGCAGTCGGAGGACTCCGAGTCCACCTACGACCGGATGAAGCAGAAGGTCAACGACGAGCTGAAGCAGCACTTCCGGCCCGAGTTCCTCAACCGGATCGACGACACCATCGTCTTCCACCAGCTGCGGCAGAACGAGATCCTCTCGATCGTGGACATCATGATCCAGCGGATCGAGGGCCAGCTCCGCAACAAGGACATGGGTCTGGAGCTGACCGACAACGCCAAGAAGTACCTGTCCAAGAAGGGCTTCGACCCGGTGCTGGGGGCCCGTCCGCTGCGTCGGACGATCCAGCGTGACATCGAGGACAACCTCTCCGAGCGGATCCTGTTCAACGAGCTGACCCCCGGTCAGATCGTGGTGGTGGACTGCGAGGGGGACCCGGAGGACATCGAGAAGTCGAAGTTGGTCTTCCACGGCTCGGACCGCCCGGACGAGGTGCCGGACGCCGTCCCGGCCGACCTGGGTGGCACCGCCACCGCCGGTGAGTAGGACCTGACGGGTCGGTAGGACAGAGCACGAGGGCGACGGCCCGGTGGCGCGAGCCACCGGGCCGTCGCCCTTTCTGCCTGCCGTCGGCCAGCGCAGCCCTCGGCGGGGGCGGGTCAGCCGGGAATCGGTTGGGTGGCGGGACCATCCCCGATGAGCCGGAAATGCTCCTCGCCGACCGGCTCCACCATGCCGTCCTTGACCAGCGCGGCGAGTGCCCGGGCCCGTTGCACGTCGTCGTGCCACACCTGGTCGAGCCGCTGGTGCGGCACCGGGCCGGTGGCGTCCCGGAGCACCCCGAGCAGCAGCCCGCGCACCTGACGGTCGGTGCCCGCGTACCGCTGGGTCTTGCGGGTCGGCCCGGTGGGCGCCGCCTGGCCGGAGGCCCGCCAGGCGCAGACCGCCTCGACCGGGCAGGCCGGACAACGCGGTGAACGGGCGGTGCAGACGATCGCACCGAGTTCCATGAAGGCTGCGCTGGCCAGGGCCGCGGCGGCCGGTTCGACCGGCAGCAGCTCCGCGCAGGCGACCAGGTCGGCCGGGGTGGTGGCCGGGCCGGCATCCGGTGCACCGGCGACGGCCCGGGAGACGACCCGCCGGACGTTCGTGTCGACCACCGGGTGCCGCTGACCGTAGGCGAACGCGGCGACCGCCCGCGCGGTGTACGTCCCGATGCCGGGCAACGCCAGCAACTGGTCCAGTTGGTCGGGCACCCGCCCGCCGTGCCGCTCCACGATCGCCACCGCGCACTCGCGCAGCCGTACCGCCCGGCGGGGGTAGCCGAGCCGACCCCACATCCGGATCGCCTCGGCCGGGGTGTCGGCGGCGAGGGCGGCGGGATCGGGCCAGCGGGTGAGCCAGGCGTGCCAGGCGGGCAGGACGCGCACCACCGGCGTCTGTTGGAGCATGACCTCGCTGACCAGGATCGGCCAGGCCCCGATGCCGGGCGTCCGCCAGGGCAGGTCGCGGGCGTTCTGCTCGTACCACCGGCTGACCAGGGTGGTGAAGGTCGGTTCAGTCATCGCGCCGACGATGATGTCACGCGATGCCTTCCCGCTGATTGGGCGGGCCGGGCGGGGCGTCACCGGACCGCCGGGCGGATCGGGCAGAATGCCCGGATGAGCGAGCTCGCGATCACCGTCATCGGTCGGGACCGGCCCGGCATCGTGGCCGACGTGGCCGAGGTGCTCGCCCGGCTCGGCGCGAACCTCACCGACTCGACCATGACCCGGTTGCGCGGTCACTTCGCGATGACGTTGATCTGTGTCGGCCCGGCCGCCGCCGAGGTCGAGGCCGCCCTGACGCCGCTGGCCGCCGACGGCCAACTCCTGGCCACCGTACGCGCGGTCACCCCGGACGGTACGACGGCTCCGGCGGGTGAGCCGTACGTGCTGGCGGTGCACGGCGCGGACCGGATGGGCATCGTGGCGGCGATGACCCGGGTGGTCGCCGAGAGCGGCGGCAACGTGACGGATCTTTCCACCCGGTTGGCCGGTCCGCTCTACGTGGTGGTGGCCGAGGTGGACCTGCCGCCGGGCAGCGCCGACGACCTGGCCGTCCGACTCGCCGGGGTCGCCGCCGACCTGGGTGTCGGGTTCTCCCTGCGCCCCGCCGACCCGGACCTCCTGTGAGCGCGAGGAGTGAGCCGGGGTTGCGAGCCCCGCAGTCGCGAGCGCGGGTGGGTGTTGTGAGCGCGAGGAGTGAGCGGGTTGTGCGAGCCCCGCAGTCGCGAGCGCGGGTGGGTGTTGTGAGCGCGAGGAGTGAGCCGGGTTTGCGAGCCCCGCAGTCGCGAACCGAGGTGAACCCGTGAGCGAGGAACCGTACACCGGGCTCGGTGGCTGGACTCCGGCGGCGTTGGGGGTGCCGGGGGAGGTGCGTCGGGTGGTGTGTGCCCCCGAGCCGGTGCTGAGCCGGCCGGGACCGCAGGTCGACCCGACCACCGAGGAGACCGTCCGGCTGGCGGCCGACCTGGTGGCCACGATGCGGGTGTCGCCTGGCTGTGTGGGGTTGGCGGCACCGCAGGTCGGGGTGGGTGCGCAGGTGTTCGCGGTGGATGTGACCGGTCACCCCAAGGCGGTGACGGTGCATGGCACGTTCGTGCTCTGCAACGCCCGGGTGGTGGAGGCGAGCCGTTGGAAGCCGGGCCGGGAGGGCTGCATGTCGGTGCCGGATCTGACCGGTGACGTGAAGCGGGCCAGCCGGTTGGTGGTCGAGGGGGCGTTGCCCGGCAGCGGCGCGTTGGTCCGGCTGGTCACCGACGGCTTCGAGGCCCGTGCCCTGCAACACGAGATCGACCACTGCGCCGGGCTGCTCTTCCTGGACCGGGTGGCCAGCGCGCACGCGGTGTATCAGCGCAAGGTCTACCTGTGACGCGGGTCGGGGCGGATTCCGGGTGACTGTCGTGAGTGGAGTGCGGTTTCCCCGCCGCCGGCCGATGCCCGGCGAGTCGTGGTCGGTCCTCGTGCGTCACGCCGCTACGGTGGGGGCATCATGCGTCTGACGGTCGGTCCCCTGCCCTCCGCCGTGTACTGGCGGCGTCGCGCCGTCGTACTCGGAGCGGGGCTTCTCTTCCTGGTTGTCCTGCTCTATTCGTGTACCCGATCGGGGGACACCGGCACCACACGGGGTGCCGGGGGCCCGACGTCGGCCCCGGCGGCGGGCGGGGCCTCCCCGACGGTCGCGTCGCCGGCCCCCGGGTCCGCGTCGCCGTCGGGTGCGGCCGGTGCGCCGGACTCGTCGGCCGCGTCGAGCGCCGAGCCGGGCACGAACAGCGCGCCGTCGGCCGCTGCGCCTGCGCCGACGAATCCGGCCCGGGCGGACGACGGGACCTGCACCAACAGCGAGGTCCAGGTGACCCCGGTGGCGCTCCCGGCCGAGGTGCGCCAGGGTGCCCCGGTCGACCTGACCCTCAAGATCAAAAATACGTCCCAGCGGACCTGTAGCCGGGACGTCGGTGCGGACGTGCAGGAGTTGTTCATCAAGTCCGGCGCGGAGAAGGTCTGGTCCTCGGACACCTGCGGCACCGGCAAGGGCTCCGACGTGCAGTCCTTCACCCCCGGCTTCGAACGGACCTACCAGCTCACCTGGAACGGCATGGACGCCAGCCGCTGTAGCCAGGGGGTGGCCTCGGGCCCCAACCCGCCGGCCGGCACCTACCAGGTCTTCGCCCGGGTGGGCACCAAGTTGAGCGAGCCGGTCAAGCTGGTCGTCACCGGCTGATCCCGGAGGTGCCGACCGGCACCGACGAGCCGGTCAGCCCGGGTGGCCCACCCCGGTCAGACGTAGCGTTCCAGGATGGACGCCTCGGCCAACCGGGACAGCCCCTCCCGTACGCCCCGGGCCCGCGCGTCGCCGACCCCCTCGACGGCCTGGAGATCCTCCACGGTGGCCCCGAGCAGCCGTTGGAGGCTGCCGAAGTGCAGCACCAGCCGGTCGACGATGGCCACCGGCAGCCGGGGCACCTTGGCCAGCAACCGGAACCCGCGGGGGCTGACCGCCGCGTCGAGCGCGTCGGAGGCGGCCGGGTAACCGATCGCCTTGGCGACCGCGACCAGGTCGATCAGCTCGGTCGCGCCGAGCAGGTCCAACTCGACGAGAGCCTCGTCGAGGGTGCGCGACTTGCGGCCGGTGGGCAGGTAGTCGCGAATGACCAGGGTACGGTCGGCGTCGACACCGGCCATCAGTTCGTCGAGTTGCAGGGCGAGCAGGCGGCCGTCGGTGCCCAGCTCGACCACGTAACCGGCGATCTCGTCGGCGATCCGGCGGACCATCTCCAGCCGCTGCACGACGGCGACGGCGTCCCGGACGGTGACCAGGTCCTCGATCTCCAGCGCGGACAGGGTGCCGGAGACCTCGTCGAGGCGGAGCTTGTAGCGCTCCAGGGTGGCCAGGGCCTGGTTGGCCCGGGAGAGGATCGCCGCCGAGTCGTCCAGGACGTGCCGTTGCCCGTTGACGTAGAGGCTGATGATCCGCATCGACTGGCTGACCGAGATGACCGGGTAGCCGGTCTGCCGGGCCACCCGCTCCGCGGTGCGGTGCCGGGTGCCGGACTCCTCGGTGGGGATGGACGGGTCGGGCATCAGGTGCACCCCGGCCTGCACGATCCGGGTGCCGTCGCTGGACAGCACCACCGCGCCGTCCATCTTGCACAGCTCGCGGACCCGGGTCGCGGAGAACTCGACGTCCATCGGGAAGCCACCGGTGCAGATCCCGTCGACGACCTTGTCGTAGCCGAGGACGATCAGTGCGCCCGTACGACCGCGCAGGATGCGTTCGAGCCCGTCGCGCAGGGCGGTACCGGGCGCCATCAGGGCGAGGTTGGCCCGCAGCGGATCACCGGCACTGCCGGTGGCCCCGGCCACGCTCACGCTGATCGGACGGGTGGGTGAGCCCACGGCGGCGGCGCGGGTGTGGGGCGTCGCGCCGGCAGGCTTGGCGGCGTCGCGGTCGGTCGGCACGCGCACAGTCTACGGACTGCCCTGCGGTGGGTGCTCTCGTGGTTACTGTGATGTGCCACGGCGTCGGATTTTCCCACCCGCCTGACCTGGCGGGCGTTGTCCGGTATGGCCTGACCGGTCCCCGGCGCTTCGCCACCGTCCGTCACTCAGCGGATGCGCGGGCGACCGCCCGGAGCGCCGACCGGACATCCGTGACCTCGATCACCCGCATGGTGTCCGGGCCGGCGCCGGTGCTCTCGGGGCCGCATCCGGTGGGGACGAGGGCCGTCCGGAAGCCCAGCCGGGCCGCCTCGGCGAGTCGCCGGGGGACCGCGCCGACCCGGCGCACCTCACCGGTCAGCCCGACCTCGCCGATCGCCACCAGGTGGGGCGCGATGGACAGGTTGAGCCCGCCGGAGGCGACCGCCAGCGCGACCGCGAGATCGGCGGCCGGCTCGACCACCCGGATCCCGCCGACGGTGGCCGCGAAGACCTCCCGGTCGTGCAGGGTCAGCCGCTCGGTGCGGCGTTGCAGCACCGCCAGCACCATCGCCAACCGGGCCCCGTCGAGCCCCGAGACCGTACGCCGGGGCGAGCCGGCCACCGTAGCGCCGATCAGTGCCTGCACCTCGGTCAGCAGCGCCCGCCGCCCCTCCATCGCCACCGTGACGCAGGTGCCCGGGACGGGCTCGGAATAGCGGGTGAGGAAAAGCCCGGACGGGTCGGCCAGGCTGCTGATGCCCCCCTCGTGCATCTCGAAGCAGCCGACCTCGTCGGCCGCGCCGAACCGGTTCTTGACGCCCCGGACCATCCGCAGCGAGGAATGCTTGTCGCCCTCGAAGTGCAGCACCACGTCGACCAGGTGCTCCAGCACCCGGGGCCCGGCGACCTGGCCGTCCTTGGTGACGTGGCCGACCAGCACGGTGGCGATGCCGCGTTCCTTGGCGACCGCGACGAGGGCGGCGGTGACGGCCCGCACCTGGGTCACCCCGCCCTGCACCCCTTCGCTGCCGGTGGTGGAGATGGTCTGCACCGAGTCGAGGACCAGCAGGCCCGGCTTGACCGCGTCGAGGTGGCCCAGCACGGCGCTCAGGTCGCTCTCGGCGGCCAGCCAGAGCTGCTCGTGCAGGGCCCCCATCCGCTCGGCGCGCAGCCGGACCTGACTGACCGACTCCTCGCCGCTGACCACCAGCGACGGGCTGCCGGCGGTGGCCGCCCACTGCTGCGCCACGTCGAGCAGCAGGGTGGACTTGCCCACCCCGGGCTCCCCGGCGAGCAGGACCACCGCGCCGGGGACCAGGCCGCCGCCGAGGACCCGGTCGAGTTCGCTGACCCCGGTGGGTCGGGCCCGTGCCGGGGCGGCACTGATCGTGGCGATCGGTCGGGCCGGCTCGGCCGGCATCCGGGAGCTGACCACCCGACCGGAGACGACCGGGCCGGTGACCGTGCACTCGACCACCGAACCCCACTCGCCACACTCCGGGCAGCGACCCACCCACTTGGGTGGCTGGTGGCCGCAGGCGTCGCACGCGTAGGCGGGGCGGGGCTCACGGGTGGCCCGGCTCCGGGACGCGCCGGACGCGCCACGGGCGGGAGTCGATCGGGGGGTGGTCACCCCAGGACGCTAACCCTCACCGGTGACGAAAACACCGCCGGCGTGGTCGTCGCCACGCCGGCGGTGCCGGTGTCTCGCTCGCGGGGTCAGCCGCCGTGGCCGGAGCTGCCCTCCTGGCCGCTCTCCTCGCCACCCTCGCGGTGCACGATCGGGGAGGCCGGGGGCGCCGGGCTCAGCGGCACCCCGACCGGGACCGGGGTGCTGACGGTACGACCGCCGCCGAAGTCGAAGGTCAGGTTGACCTGCTGGCCGGTGCGCAGCGCCTCGTTGATCCCGATGAGCTGGAGGTGCTGGCCGTTCTGCACGTTGAGCTGCACGTAGCTCAGCGCCGGGATCTCGATCCGGGCCGGCTGACCGGCGGGCGCGGACGGGGAGGCACCCTCGGACGGGGAGCCACCCTCGGACGGGGAGGCACCCTCGGACGGGGAGGCACCCTCGGACGGGGAGGCGTTGCCGTCCGGGGAGGTGGTCTCCGCCGGGGAGGCGCTGCCCGACGGCGAGGCGCTCTCGGCCGGGGAGGCGGAACCGGAGGGGCTGGCCGAGCCGGTGGCCCCGGTGAGCACGATCTGCCGGGCGCTGTCGGTGGTGACGGTGACGGTGACCGGGTCCCGGGTGTCGTTGTAGATCACCGCGTTGAGCGCGGCGTTCGCACCGGCGGCGAGGCCGCTGTCACCCGGGTACGCGACGTAGAGGCCGCGCACCTTGTAGGCGTTGTCCGACGTCTGGACGTTCACACCCTGGACCGACGGCTGCTTGTTGGCGGTCTCGGACACCTGGCCCGCCCCGCAGCCCGTGGCCAGCAGGGCGGTCGCCCCCGCCAGGCCGACCAGCAGCAGGGTGGCCCGCCGGGAACCCCTGATCGAGCGCGTCACGTCGGTCCTCCTCGTCACGATCCCCACCCGGTGCATGCCCCGGGCGCGGGGTGGTCATACCCGCGCAGACCGCGCTCCAGGGTAGTTGGGGCTGATCGAGGACCGCACACGGACCCGGTGCCGCCACCCGGGCGGGTGCCGCTCAGATCACCCGACCGCTCGCCACCAGCAGCACCACATCGATCAGGGCCACCACCAGCACCGCCCGGAAGGCGGCCACCGAGCGGCCGTCGCGGCGGGTGGCGGCGCGGCCCGCGTACCAGCCGACGGCCGGCACCGCGACGGCCGCCGCGACGGCCGACCAGCCGACCCACGACGGTGGCCCGGGTGGCCCGAGGACCAGGGCGACGGTGGCGGCGAACAGCAGCCCGGCGGCGGCCAGCCGGCTCCCGGTGGCGCCGAGCAGGTGCGGTAACCCGCGCACCCCGGTACGGGCGTCGTCGGCCAGGTCGGGCAGCACGTTGGCGAAGTGCGCGCCGGCACCCAGGCAGGCCCCCGCGACGACCAGCCAGGCCGGTGGCGCGGGGGCACCCGGCAGGGCGAGGACCACGAAGGCGGGCAGCGAGCCGAAGGAGACCGCGTACGGCAGCACCGAGACCGGGGTGGACTTCAGCGGCCAGTCGTAGAGCAGCGCCGACACCAGGCCGAGGGTGAACCAGAACGCGGCGACCGGGTTGGTGGTCAGCGCCAGCAGCGGGGTGGCGAGCGCGGCCAGCACGGCGGCCACCACCACCGTCCGGCGACCCACCGCCCCGGCGGCGACCGGTTTGTCGGTACGCCCCACCGCGGCGTCCCGCCCGGCGTCCACCGCGTCGTTGGTCCAGCCGACGGCGAGCTGGCTGGCCAGCACGGTGAGCACCACGGCCACCGTCCCGGCCGGACGGTGGCCGACCCCGACGGCGAGCAGTCCGGCCACCGTGGTCACCGCCAGGCCGGGTTCCGGATGACTCGCCCTGACCAGCCCTAACACCGTCCGCGACATAAGGGAAGTCTGGTCGTTACCGGCCGGTCGTGCCACGCTCGATGCCATGCGTGACGGTCCGGTGTCCAACGGTGCCCGGGTGCTGCCCCCCAACGACCCTCGCCAGTACGACGACCTGGCCGGCGAGTGGTGGCGGCCCGACGGCGCCTTCGCGATGCTGCACTGGCTGGCCCGGGCCCGCGCCGCCCTGGTGCCACCGGCGTTCCGGCCCGACGCGGTCCTGGTCGACCTGGGCTGCGGTGCCGGGCTGATGGCCCCGCACCTGGTCGGCAAGGGCTACCGGCACGTCGGGGTGGACCTCACCCGGTCGGCCCTGGAGCAGGCGGCGGCGCACGGCGTCACCGCGCTCGCCGGTGACGTCACGGCGGTGCCGCTCACCGACGGGTGCGCCGACGTGGTCGCGGCCGGTGAGGTGCTGGAGCACGTGCCCGACTGGCGGGCGGCGGTCGCCGAGGCGTGCCGCCTGCTGCGCCCCGGTGGACTGCTCGTGCTGGACACCCTCAACGACACGCTGCTGGCCCGGCTGGTCGCGGTGGAGCTGGGTGAACGCCTGCCCACCGTGCCCCGGGGCATCCACGACCCACGGTTGTTCGTGGACGACCGGGCGCTGGTCGTCGAGTGCGCCAGACACGGCGTCGCCCTGCGGGTACGGGGGGTGCGGCCGGGGCTGCGGGCGACGCTGGGCTGGCTGGTGCGGCGTACCCGTGGGGGTGCCGCCCGCGACGTCTCCCACGACGGGCCCGCGATCCGTCCGACCTGGTCGACGGCGGTGCTCTACCAGGGCCGGGGGGTCCGGCACGGCTAGCCGCCCCGGTTCGGGGTACCAGGAACACCCAGGAAGGGGACCGTATGACTGTGGACGCTCTGGCGGCGGCCCGCCGGTTGGCGCCGAGGTTCGCCGCGCGGGCGGCCGGGCACGACCGGGAGGGCACGTTCCCGGCCGACGACTTCGCCGACCTGCGGGAGTCCGGGCTGTTCGGGCTGATGGTCCCGGCCGGGCTGGGTGGCGCGGACGCCTCCTTCGCCGGGTACGCGGCGGTCGCCACCGAGCTGGCCCGGGGCAACGGCGCGACCGCGCTGGTGTTCAACATGCACGCCTCGGTCACCGGCGCGCTCGGCGCGGTCACCGAGGAGCTGGCCGAGGCGCTGGGCGTCCCGGACGAGGCGTTGGTCGCCCGGGACCGGCTGCTGCGCGCGGCGGCCGAGGGCGCCTGGTACGCGGTGGCGATGAGCGAGCGCGGCGCGGGGGCCCGGTTGTCCCGGCTCAGCACGGTCTACGAACCGGTCGACGGCGGCTGGCGGATCAAGGGGAGCAAGACGTTCTGCTCCGGGGCGGGGCACGCCGACGGTTACCTGGTGGCCGCCCGCAGCGCCGCCGACCCGTCGGTGGTCTCCCAGTTCCTGGTGCCCGCCGGGGACGGGGTGACCGTGGAGCCGACCTGGGACGCGCTGGGGATGCGGGCCACCTCGTCGCACGACCTGCACCTGGACGTGACGGTGCCGGCGGACCGGTTGCTCGGTGGGGTGGAGGGGCTGGCCCTGGTCGTCGCCCAGCTCATGCCGCACTGGCTGGTGGCCAGCTACGCCGCCGTCTACGTGGGGGTGGCCCGGGCGGCGGTGGACGCCGCCGCCGAGCACCTCACCGCGCGGGACCTCGGTGGCCTGCCTGCGGTGCGGGCCCGGCTCGGCCGGGCCGACGCGGCGGTGGCGGCGGCGCAGCTGGTGGTGGCCGAGGCGGCCCGCCGGGTCGACGACGCCCCCGGCGACGCCGAGACGAACCGGTGGGTGTGGCGGGCCAAGCTGCTCGCCGGCACCACGGCGGCGGAGGTGGCGGCGTCCATGCTGGAGGCGGCCGGCACCTCGGCCACCCGGCGGGGGCACCCGCTGGAACGGCTCTACCGGGACGCCCGCTGCGGCTCGCTGCATCCGGCCACCTCGGACGTGTGCGCCGACTGGCTCGGGGTGGCGGTGCTCGGGGGTGACCCGGACCGCGACGGAACGGCCCCTCGTTGGTGAGGGTGACGGAGGTCGGCGTGGCCGCCGGACGGGCAGTGTGGACGAGAGGTGGGGACAGATGGCCGTGCCGTTGATCGCGGGGCTGGGGGCGGCACATCCGCCCGGCGCCCGGCAGGACGAACTCTGGGCTGGCTACTTCGCGGAGCACTTCTCGGGTCCCACCCGGGCCCTGGCCGAGCGGATCTTCGCCAACTCGGGGGTGTCGCACCGGCAGGCGGCGGTCAACCCGTTGCTGGAGGACGTCTCCGACTGGCCGACCGACCGGCGGATGCGGCGCTACCAGGTGGAGGCGCTGCCGTTGGGCAAGGAGGCGATCGGCCGGGCGCTGACCGCCGCCGGCCTCGCGGCGGGCGACCTCGGACTGTTCGTGGTCTGCTCCTGCACCGGTTACGCCACCCCCGGGCTGGACATCCTCCTCGCCCGTGACCTCGGCATGGCTGCGCAGACCCAGCGGATGTTCGTCGGGCACATGGGCTGTTACGCGGCCCTGCCCGGGTTGGGTGCGGCGGGCGACTTCGTCACCGCGCGGGGCCGGCCGGCGCTGCTGCTCTGTGCCGAGCTGACCAGTCTGCACATCCAGCCGGCGTCGGCCCGGATGGACACCCAGCAGATCGTCTCGCACGCCCTGTTCTCCGACGCCGCGGTGGCCACCGTGCTGGTCCCGGGGACCGAAACCACCGACCGGGGGTACGCGCTGCGCGAGGTCGCCTCGGTCACCGACACCTCGACGGCCGACCACATGACCTGGGACGTCACCGACACGGGTTTCCGGATGGGCCTGTCGCCGAAGGTGCCGCAGGTGCTCTCGGCGCACGTCCGGGGGCTGGTGGACGGTCTGCTGACCCGGCACGGCACGACGATCGCCGAGGTGGACGGCTGGGCGGTGCACCCGGGCGGGCCGCGCATCCTCAACGTGGTGGAGCGGGAACTGGCCCTGCCCGCCGACGCGCTGGCGGCCTCCCGGGCGGTCCTCGACGAGCACGGCAACTGCTCGTCGCCGACGGTGCTGCTGATCCTGGACCGGCTGTTGCGTGCGGCGGTGCCGCCCCGGTGGGTCGTGCTGCTCGCCTTCGGCCCGGGACTGACCCTCTACGCCGCCCTACTCGAACGCCGACCCTGACCTGACCGCCGGCCCTGTGCCGGGCCCCGGTCCGGAACCCCGGCCCCGGGGTGGTCGGTGCCGCCCGGCGAGCCCAGCGGGTCCGGCACCCCGGGCCGGCGGACGGCTGGCCCGGGGCACCGGCGTGTGGGCAGATGACCTGGTCGGGGAGGGTGCGGTCGGCGCTGCGCCGAGCGTCGTCGTCGGCTCCTGGTTACCCTCGCCGGGTGGGGGTCGAGAGGGGCGGCAGTGATCGGCTGCGCGGTGCGGTGCTGGCCGGCGCGGCCCTGATCGCCCTGGTCGGGGGCGGCTGGTGGTGGTCGGCCGCCGCCCCTGCGGTCGACCCGGTCGGGTCGGCGGGGACGGTGTCCCCGGCACCGTCGGCCCTCGCGGAGGCCACCCGGCGGGTGGTGGTGCTCGACAGCCGCACCGGGCGGGTGCTGGGCTCGACCGAACTGCCCGGCTCCTCCGGTGACCCGGACGTGGGGCTGCCGACGTTCACCGACACCATGTGGCGGGAACGGATGACCCTGGTGTCCGGCCGGGCGCCGGTCCTGCGGGAGTCGGCCCCCGACGGCGCACGGCACCTGTTCCAGTACCGCTGCTCGGGCGACGGGACGCTGCTGGTCTCGGTGCTGCACGACGATCCGCCGCAGCGCCGGCAGGCGGACTGCGACGGCGAGCTGGTCGCCTGGGAGCTGACCGGCCTGCTGGGTGGCACCCGGTTGGAGTTCTCGGCGGTGGGCCCCGGCTCGGTCGAGTTGGAGGCGCAGGTCGTCGCGCTGCCCTGAGCGGGCCGGTCGACGTGCCGCCGGCAGCGGCCCCGGGTCCGGGCGGCCCCGGGTCCGGGCGGCCCCGGGTCCGGGCGGCTCTGGTCCTGGGCGGCCTGCGTCCTGGGCGGCCTGCGTCCTGGGCGGGCGGCCCCGGGTCAGCCGGCGAGCCGGACCAGGTCGTTCCGGTAGTCGGCGGCGGCACCCAGCTCGGGCAGCACCCGGACCACGGTGCCGGCCCGGTCCACCAGCAGGGCCGGGGCGGTGTCGGGTCGGGCGGTCAGGTGCAGCGCGGCGCGTAGTTCCCCGGCGGGGTCGGCGAGGGCGCGGACCGGACCGCCGACCGGCGGGGCGGGCGTCACCTCACGTCCGCCGGCGACGGTGACCACCTGCACGCCGTCGGGTGCCGCGCTGGCGGCGGCGGCCACCTGCGCGGCACACGCGCAGCCGTCCACCAGAACGATCATCGCGGGCAGCAGGCCGCGCAGCGGCACCGGTGTCTGGTCGACGTCGACCAGGTCCAGCGCGGGCAGCGACCGCCCGACCAGGGGTGCCGGGGTAGCCGACTGCGGCAGGACGGTGGGGCGGTCGGTGCCCCGCGACGACCGGGGCCAGGTGACGGTGACCAGGCCGACGCTGGTGGCGAGCACCGCCACCAGCAGCAACAGCAGGGGCAGCCCGAGCGGTGGCCGGCCGTCGGGGCGGGCGGTCAGCCCCAGCCGGCGTCGCCAGCGGGTGGCCGAGGTGCGTCGGCGCAGCTCGCGACGGAGCTGGGCGGCCTCCTCGGCCAGCGCCGACGCGTCGTCCGGCACGACCACCCGGCCCCACTCCGGCGGCAGGTCGGGCAGTTCCTCGGACGGACCCTGTCCCTCGGCGTCGGGCTTGCCCATCGGACCCCCCGGTAAGCGGTGCGGCGAGCGGTGTGCGGTACCCCTCCAGCGTCCCGCACGGACCCTCCTGCCGCTAGACCTGGGCGGTGCGGACGCCCGCGGGCTACCATGGGAAGAGCGCATAGCCCGAGAAATCCACGCTCCGATCACCCGTACCGGGTTGTCATCTGCTGCTCACGGAGCGTGTTTGAACCACTGGTTTGGCCGCCTGTCAAGCCGAAGCAACACCTCTCACAGGGCCCCTGAGCTGCGCCAACGGTCAGGACGGCAGCGGGACATTGGTGCCTGAGCGTGTTACCCTAGACACAGCGAAAGGGGTTTCGAACCTATGGTTTTCAGCGTCGGCGAGACCGTTGTTTACCCCCACCACGGGGCCGCACTCATCGAGGCAATCGAGACTCGGGTCATCAAGGGTGAGCCCAGGGAATACCTGGTCCTCAGGGTCGCACAGGGTGACCTGACGGTCCGGGTGCCCGCCGAGAACGCCGAGATCGTGGGTGTGCGCGAGGTGGTCGGCGAAGAGGGCCTGGGAAAGGTCTTCGACGTGCTCCGTGCACCGCACACCGAAGAGCCGACCAACTGGTCGCGGCGTTACAAGGCGAATCTGGAAAAGCTGGCCTCCGGCAACCCGCTGAAGGTCGCCGAGGTCGTCCGCGACCTGTGGCGTCGGGAGCGGGAGCGGGGCCTTTCCGCAGGTGAGAAGCGCATGCTCGCCAAGGCCCGCGACATTCTCGTCGGCGAGGTCGCGCTGGCCGAGAAGAGCACCAAGGACGAGGCGGAGACGCTGCTCGACAAGGTCCTCACCGAGGCCTGATCCGACCGCATCGTCGTACCCACCCCGCAGCGAAGAATTCCCGAGGACCGCGACGTGACCGCGCAGCTCAATCCGCGCGGTGACGTCGCGGTCCTCGTTCCTGCGGCCGGTGCCGGGGTACGCCTCGGTCCGGGCGGTCCCAAGGCGCTCCGGCTCCTCGGCGGTGAACCCCTGTTGGTGCACGTGGTACGCCGGATCGCCGCCGCCCCGTCGGTGCACACCGTCGTCGTCGCCGCGCCGGCCACCGAGGTCGACGCCGTCCGGCAGTTGCTGACCCCGGTCGCCCCGGTCCTGGTGGTGGCGGGCGGTGCCGAACGCCAGGCGTCGGTGGCGAACGCGCTGGCGGCGGTGCCGTCCGGCCCCGACATCGTGCTGGTGCACGACGCGGCGCGGGCGCTCACCCCACCCGCGCTCGTCGAGGCGGTGGCGGCAGCAGTCCGGGCCGGGCACGACGCGGTGATCCCGGTCCTCCCCGTCAGCGACACGATCAAGCAGGTGGACGCTGCCGGCGTCGTCCTCGCCACCGTCGACAGGTCCGCCCTGCGGGCCGTGCAGACCCCGCAGGGGTTCCGCCGGGAGGTGCTCGCCGCCGCACACGCCGCCGCCGGTGACCCGCTCACCGACGACGCCGGACTGGTCGAGCAGCAGGGCGTACCGGTGTTCTGCGTCCCCGGCTCCGAGTACGCGCTGAAAGTCACCCGCCCGTTCGACCTGACCCTGGCCGAGCACCTGCTGGCCGCCGGGCACTGACGCGTACCCTCGATCCATGATCGTTCCCCGGGTCGCCGTCGGCACCGACATCCACGCCTTCGCGGCAGGCCGGCCGTGCTGGCTGGCCGGCCTGCACTGGCCGGGCGAGGACGGCCTGGCCGGGCACTCCGACGCCGACGTGGTCGCGCACGCCGCCTGCAACGCGCTGCTCTCCGCCGCCGGGCTCGGTGATCTCGGGGCGAACTTCGGGGTGGCCGAGCCGGAGTGGGCCGCCGCCTCCGGGGTGGCGCTGCTCACCGAGTCCGCCCGTCGGGTCCGCGCCGCCGGGTACGCGATCGGCAACGTCTCCGTGCAGGTCGTGGGCAACCGGCCCCGGATCGGGCCACGGCGCGACGAGGCGCAGCAGGTGCTCTCCGCGGCGGTCGGCGCACCGGTCACCGTCACCGCCGCCACCAGCGACGGCCTCGGTTTCACCGGGCGGGGCGAGGGCCTCGCCGGTATCGCGGTGGCCCTGGTCTATGACGCGGCGGCCGGGTAGGGCCGCGATGACCGACGACGAGTCGCCCCTCGACGGCTACCGGCAGCGGGCCCAGCTCCTGGCAGAGTTGGGCCGCCACGACGAGGCCACCGAGGAGTTGGGCTTCGCGCTCGCCCTGGCCCCCGCCGACCCGGCCGCGCTGACGCTGCTGGCCCGGCTGCACCTCGCCGCCGGCCGCCCCGGCGAGGCGCTCGCCGCCGCCGACGCGGCGATCGCCCCACCCCGCCCCGACACCTCACCCCGCCCCGACACCCCACCGCTCCCCGGACCGCCGCACCCGCCTGTGCCCCCAGGCCCGCCTGTGCCGCCTGGTGCGGCTGTGTCCTCGGGCCCGCCCGTGTCCCCAGGCCCGGCTGTGCCGCCTGGTACGGCTGCGCCCCCAGGCCCGGCTGCGCCCTCGGGCCCGGCTGACCGGTCAGGTGGGCCGGCACCGGCCGGCCCTACCGGATCATGGGCGGCGCCGGGACAGGCGGGCCCTCCGACGTTGCCCGACCCGTCTGGATCGTCGCCGGACCGGCCCGGACCGCCTCTCGGCTCCGACCAGCCGGGGGCACCCTCCTTCCCCGGCCCGGCCGGTGCACCCGCCCCGGCCGGCGAATTCGGCCCGTCGGGGGAGGCCCCGGCGAGGGTGCCGGCCGCCGCACTGGTCGTCCGGGCGATCGCCCTCGCCGACCTGGGGGAGTACGCCGAGTCGGCGCGTACCGCCGATCGGATCCTGGCGGCCGGGCCGACCGACGCGTACGCCCAGCGGAGCGCGGCGGCGATCCTGGCCGAGGCGCGCAACGGCCAGCCGGCGCTGAACGCGGCCTGGCGTGGGGTGGAGCTGGCCCCCGACGAGCCGCAGGCGCACCTGGTGCTGGCCCTGGTCGCCGGCCGGCTGGAGTTGTTCGACCTGGCCGAACGGGCCTACCGGGAGGCGTTACGGCTCGATCCGGAGCTGGCTGAGGCGCGGCACGACCCGGGGGTGCTGCGGTTGGAGCGGCGGCGCTGGGTGCTGGCGTTGGAGCAGGTGGCCGCGTTGGCGCCGGTGCGGCCGGCGCGGGCGGAGAAGCTGCCGCTGTGGACCGGGCTGCGCCGGCTCGTCCTGGTCGGCAGCGGCTGGTCGCTGGTCGCCAGCCTGCTGCTCGCGTTCCTGGCCGCTGGCGGGGCGGGGGCGAGCCGGGTGGTGGCGGTGCTGGCGGCGGCCGGTGGCGCGCTGCTGGCCTGGCAGCTGTCCCGGCGGGTGCCCGAGCTGGGTCGGGTGGTCCTGCCGGCGCTGCGCCGCGAGGACCGCGCGTTGGCGTTCGCCGTGTACGCCGTCCCGGCCGGGCCGGCCCTGCTCCTGCTGTTCGCCCTGGTGGGCAGCCCGTGGCCGCTGGTGCTCGCGATCGCCCTCGCGGTGCCGGCCACCCTGATCGCCGCCACCCGTGCGGGCGTCGCCTAGCCTCGCGCCCCACCTCCGACCGGCGACGGCTGGGCGACCCGACGCGCCGGGAAGGCCGCTGCTCAGCGGTGCCTGATCGCGGCACCCGGCGGGTCAGGGCTGGCGGTTCCAGGTCCAGGCGTAGCCCGGGTCCTCGCACTCGACGGCGGCGTCGCAGAGGTCGAGGGGGCGGAAGGTGTCGACCATGACGGCCAGTTCGTCGAAGAAGTCGACGCCGATCGAGCGTTCCGCCGCGCCGGGCTGCGGGCCGTGGGTGAAGCCGGACGGGTGCAGCGAGATCGAGCCCTGCCCGATGCCGGAGCCGCGCCGGGCCTCGTAGTTGCCGCCGGTGTAGAAGAGCATCTCGTCGGAGTCGACGTTGTGGTGGTGGTAGGGCACCGGGATCGCATCCGGGTGGTAGTCGACCTTGCGGGGCACGAACGAGCAGATCACGAAGTTGGGGCCCTGGAAGGTCTGGTGCACCGGCGGCGGCTGGTGGAGGCGGCCGGTGATCGGCTCGAAGTCGTGGATGGAGAACGCCCACGGGTACTGGTGGCCGTCCCAGCCGACCACGTCGAACGGGTGGTGGGCGTAGACGTGCCGGGTCCAGGCGGTGCCGGTGGCCCGGGACCGGTGCCGGACCAGTACCTCCACGTCGGTGTCGTCGACCAGCAGCGGCGCGTCCGGCCCCCGGACGTCCCGCTCGCAGTAGGGGGAGTGTTCGAGGAACTGGCCGCGCACCGACAGGTAGCGCTTGGGTGGGCCGATGTGTCCGGTGGCCTCGATGGTCAGCAGCCGGACCGGGGTGTCGCCGGTGGGCACCAGCCGGTGGACCGTCGAGGTGGGGATGACCACGTAGTCGCCGGCGACCAGGTCGAGCGCGCCGAAGGTGGACTCCAGCCGCAGCGTGCCCGCCTCGACGTAGAGGCACTCGTCGCCGGTGGCGTTGCGGTAGAGCGGGGACGGCCGGTCGGCTAGCGCGTACCCGATCCGGACGTCGTCGTTGGCGAGCAGGTGACGCCGGCCGAGCACCGGGTCGGCCCCCGCGCCGTCGAGCTTGTGGGTCTGTAGGTGGCGCGGCTTGAGCGGGTGGTTGGGCAGCCGGGTGTACCCGGGCGGGGTGAACGCCTCGGCGGCGACGATCGCGGTCGGCGGGTGCCGGTGGTAGAGCAGGGACGAGTCGGCGGAGAAGCCCTCCTGGCCCATCAGCTCTTCGGTGTAGAGGGTGCCGTCGGGCTGGCGGAACTGGGTGTGCCGCTTACGGGGCACCTCGCCGACGCTGCGGTAGTACGGCATGTCGCCTCCCGTATTGTCCCGATATTCGGCCGGCGGCGTCCGATAGTCGGACGTTGCTGTCCGCTCCTTGACAGCGTCCCGTAGATTCTTGTCTCGTGTCAACGCAGGTCCCCCGCCTCCTCGCCGGACTCGTCGACGACGCCGCCGTCTTCCCGCCCGGCAGCGCGTCGCTGCCCGACGCGGTCACCGCACACCACCAGCACCGCGCCTCCTGGTACGCCGACCTGGTCGGCCCGCTGCTGGTGCCCGCCTCCGCCGCCGACACGCTGACCGACCTGACCAGCCAGACCGGCCAGACCGATCAGACCGATCAGGCCGACCAGGCTGCGGGCTTCGAGGTCGGGCTGATCGGTGACACCGGCATCGCCAGGCTGCCCGCCGCGCTGACCCGCCTCGCCGCCGGTGGCCTCGTGGTCCGGCAGGTCGAGGTGGCGGTCGCCCGACGTGGCGAGGACCCGCAGCCCGGCCTGACCGAGCTGCTCCGGATCGCCGGGGACCACCCCGACCGGGAGCCGGCCCGCTCCGAGGGGCCGGCCGTCGCCTGGTACGCCGAGCTACCGCTGACCTTCGGCCTCAGCGCCGCGCTGGACACCCTCGCCGAGGCCCGCGCGGCCGACGTGCCGATCGCCGCGAAGTTCCGCACCGGCGGGTTGGCCGCCGAACTCTTCCCCACCCCCGTCGAACTGGCCGCGGTGATCTGCGCCTGCCGGGACCGGGACCTGCCGTTCAAGCTGACCGCCGGGCTGCACCACGCGGTACGCCACCTCGACCCGGAGACCGGCTTCACCCACCACGGCTTCGGTAACGTGCTGGCCGCCACCCTCGCCGCCGCTGCCGACGCCGAGGTGGACGTCGTCGCCGCGCTGCTCGCCGACACCGACGCGGTGCGGCTGGTCGAGCCGGCCCGCGCGGCCCGTGACGCCGACCGCCCGCTGTGGGTCGGGTTCGGCTCGTGCAGCGTCCGGGAACCACTGACCGATCTGATCCGGCTGGGGCTGGTGAACGGGGGATTCGACCGATGAGCTGGGTGACGGGCGCGGACGGCTCGCCGTACGGCGTGACCAACCTGCCGTACGGGGTGTTCCGGCACGACGGGCAGCCGCCCAGGATCGGCGTACGCGTCGCCGACGTGGTGTTCGACCTGGCGGCGGCGGAGGACGCCGGGCTGGTCCTCGCCGCCGGGGCGTTGCGCCGGCCCACCCTCAACGCCTTCATGGCGCTCGGCCGCCCGCAGTGGACCTCGGTCCGGCAGCGCCTCGTCGAACTGCTCACCGACCCGGCGCACCGGCCGGCCGTCGAGCCGCTGCTGGTGCCGCTGGACGCCGTCGAGCTGCTGTTGCCGTTCGAGGTGGCCGACTACGTCGACTTCTACTCCTCGGAGCACCACGCCGGCAACGTCGGGCAGATCTTCCGCCCCGGCCAGCCGCCGCTGCTGCCGAACTGGAAACACCTGCCGATCGGCTACCACGGCCGGGCCGGCACGGTGGTGGTCTCCGGCACCCCGGTCGTCCGCCCGTCGGGGCAGCGCGCCACCGGCGAGGGCCCCACCGTCGGCCCGTCGGTACGCCTCGACATCGAGGCCGAGGTGGGCTTCGTGGTCGGCGTACCGAGCGCGCTCGGCGACCGGGTGCCCACCGGTGACTTCGCCGACCACGTCTTCGGGGTGGTGCTGGTCAACGACTGGTCGGCCCGGGACATCCAGGCGTGGGAGTACCAGCCGCTCGGACCGTTCCTCGGCAAGTCCTTCGCCACCTCCGTCTCCGCCTGGGTGACCCCGCTGGACGCCCTGGCCGACTCGTTCGTGCCCGCCCCGCAGCAGGACCCGCCGGTGCAGGACTACCTGCGGCAGACCCCACACCTGGGCCTCGACCTGCGACTCGCGGTCGAGTGGAACGGCGAGCGGGTCACCGAGCCACCGTTCGCCGGGATGTACTGGACGCCCGCCCAGCAGTTGGCCCACCTGACCGTCAACGGCGCGTCCCTGCGGACCGGCGACCTGTACGCCTCGGGCACCGTCTCCGGCCCCCAGCGCGGGCAGGTCGGCTCGTTCCTGGAACTGACCTGGGGTGGGGCCGAACCGGTCAGCGTCGGCGGGGAGACCCGCACCTTCCTCGCCGACGGCGACACCGTCACCCTGCGGGCCACCGCCCCCGGGCCGGACGGCACCACCATCGCCCTCGGCGAGGTCACCGGGCAGATCCTGCCCGCCCGCTGAGCCCCGGTCCGGGTCGGGACCGCCGGGCACCGACCGGCCGCCCGGCACCGGGTCGCGCCGGTCGCACCGGCTGTCCGATCTTCGGCGTCTCCTGCCGCGTTTGTTCCACCGGATTCCGTCGGCACACCCCGCGCCGCCCGCCCCCGTCGGCGGCGCGGGGTGCGTCGGCGTGAAACGTCCCAGCGGACAGGAGGTAGGAGCATGAACGATCTCGTCGGCGCAGTGTGGCGCACCAGCAGCCGCTCGAACGACCAGGGGCTCTGCGTGGAGGTGGCGGACAATCTCGTCCGTACCCGAGCAGTGGTCGGGGTACGCGACTCCAAGGACCCGTCGGGCCCGGCCCTGGTCATCGGCCCCCCGGGCTGGACGGCGTTCGTCGACGCCGTCCGGGCAGGGCTGTTGCGGCCCTGATCAACCCCGTCACCGGTGCCTCGACAGGGGCACCGGTGACGGAAATTTCATCGTCCGGCCCCCCGCTGGCCGCTCACCCGCCGTACGGTGGACGACACGGGAGGTGTCATGTCGACGGTTGCGGTCACCGATTTCATCGAGGCGCCGGCCGTCGACGTGTGGGCGCTCCTGACCGACCTGCCGGTCCGCGTCGACTGGCTCTGCACGGTCAGCGCCGTCGAGCCGCTCACCCCGGGCCCGTTCGGCCCGGGGACCGCGTGGCGGGAGACCCGCACCCGGCCGGACGGCGGCGACCAGGCGGAGGAGTTCCTCGTGCTGGCCGCCGAGCCACCGCACCGGCTGGTGCTCAGCTCCCCCGGCATCGGGGTGGACTACCGGATCACCTGGACCCTGCGCGCCGTCCAGCGCCGTCGCCGCGCATGCACCGCCGTCACCGTCGAGCACCGGGCGGTGCCGACCGCCCCGTACGGTCGGATGATGGCGCTGCTCTTCGGCGGTCTGGCGGCCCGCACCGTGGAGGGCGCGATCCGGCGTGACCTGACCGCACTGGCCACCACCGTGCACAGCACCGGCCGGGCCACCGCCGCCTGACCCCGTTCCCGCCCGCCCCGCGTGGCGCGTCCCGCGCCGTCCGCAGGCCGGGGGCGGTGGCGCCGCACCGGAACCGGTCGGCGGAATCCTTCGCACGACGCGACGCGACCTGACCGGTCCCGAGGGGGGACGCCTGGGTAGGGTGCCGGGCGGAGGTGGGCATGGGATTCCCGAAGGGACGGCGGCGACTCGTGGTCGCGGCCACCACGCTGCTCACCCTCGCGGCGGTCGCCGGCATCGGCTACCGGGTGCTCGCCCCCGCCGAGGTCGTCACGCCCGCCCGGGGCGCACCGCCGCCCGCCGGCACCCCCGCGATCGGGGTGGTGGGTCGGCTGCCGGCCGCACCGTTGGTGGTGGCGGGACGGCTGCGGGTCTACGCCGCCGAGCGTCAGCTCTACGCCGACCAGCCGGCCGACGGCCGCAACCGGGTCACCCCGTTCTGGTCGTACCGCCGCTGGCCGGCCACCCTCGACGGGATGCTGGCGGCCGGCACGACGGTGCTCAGCCACTGGTCGGACGGGCAGCTGGTGGCCCTGGACGCGTTGACCGGCCGGGTCGCCTGGCGGGCCGACGGGCCGACGCCGGCCGACACCCCACCCGCCCGGCGCACCGGGGCGGCCACCGTCTGGGACCCGCGCGGCATCTCCGTCGCCCCCGCCCCGGGCGGCCGGACGGTCCTGGTGGTCTCCGGGGTCGGCGGCCTGCGCGGCTACGACCTCGCCGACGGGCGCGCGCTCTGGCGGGTCGACGGCGACCGGGACTGCCGCACCGACCTGGGCACCACCGCCGCCGGGCAGGTCTTCTCCGTCGACTCCTGCGCCGGCCCGACGACGGTCGAGTTCCGGGACGTGTCCACCGGCACGGTCACCACCCGCTGGCGACCGCCGGACGCCCCCGACCGGTTCACCGTCACCCCGGTCGGCTGCCTCACCCCCCGGTCGCAGTGTCGGGCACTGCGCACCGACGGCGGCTCCGGTGGTCGGGGCTGGCAGGTCGGCCCGGGTGCGCCGATGGCCGCCCCCGCCCTGGACGCCGCCGGCACCACCCTGGTCGGTGAGCTGGCCGTCGGCGACGACGGCGGGGTGCTCAAGGGCTGGGAGGCGCGCAGCGGCAAGGGCCGCTGGCAGCGTGGTGACCTGGGCCCGGTGACCGTCCTCGCCACCGAGGCCGGTCGGCTCTACGTGCTGACCGAACGCCGGGAACTGGTCACCCTCGACCCGGTCACCGGCGCCCAGCGTTCCCGGTTCCCGATGACCCCCGGCCGGGACGGCATCGGCTGGAAACCCGGCCGGGCGTACGCGGCCGGCGGCTACGTCGCGGTGGAGCGGCTGCGGGAGCGCGCCGACCCGGACGACGACGACCAGGCGTACTTCCTGACGGCCGAGCCGGTGGTGCTCGCCGCGACCTGACCCCGGCCCCGGCGGGCCCTGACCTGACTGCGGGCCCGGCGGGACCGCCCCGCCCCGCGCCCCGGCGAACTCAGGACAGGGCGGCCTCCGCGGCGGCCAGGAAGGCGTCGTTCTCGGCCGGGGTGCCGATGGTGACCCGCACCCCGTCCCCGGCGAACGGCCGGACGATCACGCCACGGGCCTCGCATGCCCGGCCGAACGCCACGGCCCGCTCACCCAGCGGCAACCAGACGAAGTTGGCCTGGCTGGACGGCACGTCGGGGACGAACTTGCGCAGCGCCTCGGTGACCCGGTCCCGCTCGGTGACGACCAGCGCGCAGCGTCGTTCGACCTCGTCGGCCTGGGCCAGCGCGGCCAGTGCGCCCGCCTGGGCGGCGGTGCTGGTGGAGAACGGGGTGACCACCTTGCGCACGGCGGCGGCCACCTCGGGGGCGCCGACCAGCCACCCGATCCGCAGCCCGGCCAGCCCCCACGCCTTGGACAGGGTGCGCAGCACCACCACGTTGGGCCGGTCCAGGTAGGTGAGGCCGTCCGGCACCGCCGGATCGGTGACGAACTCCCGGTAGGCCTCGTCGATGACGACCAGCACGTCGTCGCCCACGGCGTCGAGGAACCGGTCCAGCTCCGGCTTGCGCACCGCCGTCCCGGTGGGGTTGTTCGGGTTGCAGACCAGCACCATCCGGGTCCGGTCGGTCACCGCCGCGGCCATCGCCGCCAGGTCGTGCCCGTGGCCGGCGTCGTTGGGCACCCGCACGCTGCTCGCGCCGCTGGTCGCCGCGATGATCGGGTACGCCTCGAACGAGCGCCACGAGTAGAGCAGTTCGTCGCCGGGCAGGCAGGTGGCCCGGACCAGGTGCTCGGCCAGCGCCACCGACCCGCAGCCGGTGGCGATCCGGTCGGGGTCCACGCCGTACCGCTCGGCGAGTGCGGTGCGTAGCGCCACCACGCCCATGTCCGGGTAGCGGTGCGAACCGGTGACCGCCTCGGTGACCGCCTCGACCACTCCGGGCAGCGGCCCGTACGGCACCTCGTTGCTGGCGAGTTTGATCGCCTCGGCCAGCCCCAGCTCGCGGGCCAGGTCGGCGGGGCTGCGCCCGGGGACGTAGGTCGGCAGGGCGTCCAGGTCGGCGCGGGTCAGCCGCAGCGGGGGCTGGTGACGTCCGGTGTCGGTCATGGGGTGTCTCCCGGGGGCTCGGGGTCGGTGCGGTCGGTGGCGGTGTCGTCGGTGGGGGTGTCGGGGTGGTCGGCGCGCGGCACCTGCACCACGACGGTCTGGGCCCGCTTGTCGTGCAGCGCCTGGCGCAGCGGGTGGTCGAACAGCGCGGATACCGCGTCGACGAACTGGAGCAGCAGACCGAAGCCGCAGCAGAACCAGAGCAGGGTGGGCATGCCCATGGTGCTCCACCGCCGGGTGGCCCGACCGAAGCCGAGCGGCTGGTCGGCGTCGACCGGCACGGCCCGGATGCGCAGCAGCCGCTTGCCCAGGGTCTGCCCACCGGAGGCCATCGTCGGCACCTCGTAGGCGAACCAGAGCGCGGTCGCGATGACCAGGATGGCGATCTGGAGGCCGCCGGCCTGCTCACCGATGGCGGGCAGCCCATCCCGGGAGGAGTCGCCGGCCATCGCCCGCCGGACCGCCTCCCGCAGGTAGGGCGCGGTCTCCTCGAAGTACCGCCAGACGAACCAGCCGTTGACCACCGCGTTGAGCCCGAAGACGACCCCGAAGTCGATCAGCCGGGCGAGCAGCCGGGCACCGTAGCCGGCCAGCGGCACACCGTGTGGGCGTGGCTCCGGCGGACGCCCCGGCCAGGTCGGGTACGGCCAGCCGGGCGGCGGCCCGCCGGGCTGCCCGGCCCCGTGACCCTCCGGCTGCCCGGCCCCGTGACCCTCCGGCTGCCCGGCCCCGTGACCCTCCGGCTGCCCGGCCCACGGGTGTCCGGGCTGGCCCGCTCCCGGTTGCCCGGTCCAGGGTTGGCCTGCGGTGGGTTGCCCGGTCCAGGGCGGGCCGGGGGTGCCCGGTGAGGTGCCGGGAGCGGCCGGGGCCGACGGGTGCCGGCCGGCCGTCGGCGGGGCGTCGGCGGGGGAGGTCGGGGCGGGCGGCTCGGCCGCGGGCTCCGGCTCGGGCGGTGGCGGGCCGTCCGGCGGGGTGGCGTCGACCGGGATCGGGGCACCGATCCAGCCTTCACCGTCCCACCACCGTCGGGTGGTCGGCTCGGCCGGGTCGACGTACCACCCTGGCTGCACGCTCACGGTTTCGCCCTGCGCTGTCCGGTACGGTCGCTCTGCTCGCTCACCCGGCAACCTTAACGACGATGGTGCCGGCGAACTTGTCGTGGAGGCACTGCTGCCACGGCTTGTCCCAGAGCTGCCACAGCCCGTCGAGGTAGCTGAAGACGGGAATGATCGCCCCGCCGATCTGGGCGGCGGCCCACCGCTTGGCCGCGGCCGTACGGGTCAGCGTGGCGGCCGGGTCGAGCGGCACCACCTGGATCTTCATCACCCGCTTGCCGATGGTCTGCCCGGTCTTGTACATCATCTCGACCTGGTAGACGTAGCTCATGGCGAACGCCACCACGAAGATCACGCCCTGCAACACCAGCATCGGAATCAGGAAGTTGGTGAACGGGTCGGAGGTGGGCGTGCCGTCTGCCGTGGTGGTCAGGTCGGGCAGGACCATCTGGAAGAAGACGATGAAGGCCGGCACGATGAAGACCATGCTGGCCGCGGCGAGCACCGCCCCGTCGATGAGCAGGGCGAGCAGCCGGTCACCGAAGCTGGCCAGCGGCAGCCCACGCGGCGACATCCCGGGGAAACCGGGCGGCGGCATGCCGGGTCCCGGCGGCGGGTACCCGGGCATCCCGGCGTACGGGCCGGGTCGCGGGTAGCCGCCGGGCGGGGCGGCGTAGGGGCCGGGTTGCGGCGGCACGGCGTACCCCTGCGGGTGTGGGCCGGCGGGCGGGGCGAAGCCGCCGGCGGCGGGCCCAGGCCCACCGGCCGGCGGTGTCGGGTAGCTCGGAGGTTGCGTCACGCGAGACAGTGTTACAAATTGCCGCGCGCTTCCTGCTCGCGCTCGATGGCTTCGAACAGCGCCTTGAAGTTGCCCTTGCCGAAACCGAGCGAGCCGTGCCGCTCGATCAGCTCGAAGAAGACCGTCGGGCGGTCCTGCACGGGCTTGGTGAAGATCTGGAGCAGGTAGCCGTCCTCGTCCCGGTCGACCAGGATCTTGCGGGACTTCAGCTGCTCGATCGGCACCCGTACGTTGCCGATCCGGGCCCGCAGCTCCGGGTCGTCGTAGTACGAGTCCGGGGTGTCGAGGAACTCGACGCCGGCCGCCCGCATCGCGTCGACGCTGGCCAGGATGTCGTTGGTGGCGACCGCGATGTGCTGCGCGCCGGGGCCCTGGTAGAACTCCAGGTACTCGTCGATCTGCGACTTCTTGCGGGCCACCGCCGGCTCGTTGAGCGGGAACTTCACCTTCCGGGTGCCGCTGGCGACGACCTTGCTCATCAGCGCCGAGTAGTCGGTGGCGATGTCGTCTCCGATGAACTCCGCCATGTTGGAGAAGCCCATCACCCGCTTGTAGAACTCCACCCACTCGTCCATCCGGCCGAGTTCGACGTTGCCGACCACGTGGTCGACGGCCTGGAAGAAGCGCTTCGGCTGGAGGCCGGCGGCGATCATCGGCTGCCGGTCGACGATCGGGCCCCGGGCCACGAAGCCGGGCAGGAACGGGCCGGTGTAGCGGGACCTGTCGACCAGGCTGTGCCGGGTGTCGCCGTACGCGGCGATGGTGGCGAGCCGGACGGTGCCGTACGCGTCGGTCACGTCGTGCGGCTCGACCAGGCCGGTGGCGCCCTGGGTCAGCGCGTGCGCGTACGCGGCGTCGACGTCCGGCACCTCCAGCGCGATGTCACTGACCCCGTCGGAGTGCTTCGCGACGTGCTCGGCACCGGCCGCGTCGGGGCGGACCGCGCCGGTCAGCACGAACCGGGCCGAGCCGCTGGTCAGCACGTACTCGGCGTGGTCGCGGTAGCCCTGTTCCGGCCCCCGGTAGGCCACGCAGGTCATGCCGAACGCGGTGGAGTAGTAGTGCGCGGCCTGCTTGGCGTTGCCGACCAGGAAGTGCACGTGGTCGAGGCCCTTGACCGGGAACGGGTCACGGGTGATGTCGTGGTCGACTGCGCCGACGAGCGTGTCGACGTCGATGTCCTCGGTCGACTGGGGTCGGTCGATCGCCTGGGTCACGGTGGCCTCCCTCGGTTGCGGCCGGCGTCGTGGGCCGGTGGTCCGTCAGCTCTTGCAGGCAGCATCGCGGTGGGCCCGTCCACTGGGCAACACTCACGTTTTACCCTGGTCAGGTTGCGCAATCGGTAGGGTGTCAAGCCATGAACGCTGCACAGGGTGCACAGCTCGACGCGTTGGACGGCAGGCTGGTCCAGCTCCTCGCCGACGAACCCCGGATCGGGGTGCTGGAATGCTCCCGTCGGCTCGGGGTGGCCCGGGGCACCGTGCAGGCCCGGCTGGACAAGTTGGTCGACCGGGGGGTGATCGGCGGGTTCGGGCCGGAGATCCGCCCGGCGGCGATCGGCTTCGCGGTGACCAGCTTCGTCACGCTGGAGATCAGCCAGCGGCACGGCCACGACACGGTCACCGCGCACCTGGCGGCGATCCCCGAGGTGCTGGAGGCGCACACCATCACCGGGGCGAGCGACCTGCTCTGCCGGATCGTGGCGCGCTCCAACACCGACCTGCAACGGGTCATCGACCAGATCGTCTCGTCCGAGGCGATCCGCCGGGCCTCCACGATCATCGCGCTCGCCGAGCAGATCCCCTACCGCACGCTGCCGTTGCTGCGGTCCGCCGCCGGGTCGTGATCAGGGCAATTGGGCTGATATAGCGGTATTCGAAGGCTCTGTGGACGCTATTTCGGCGATGTTGTGATGCGTCCGGTCTGCCCGCCGGGTGCGTCCCCCGCCAGGGAGAAAGCGGGGCGACACTCCGGCGCGGGGGCTGGGCGGGGAGGTGAACGTCGCTACGGTGTGCGGTGTGAAGGGCCTTGGCGGGGTGCGGGGAGGGCTGCTGCTCGGGCTCGTCGTCGTGATCGCGCTCGCCGTCACCGGAGTGTGGAACCCCTTCCCCGGGGTGTGGGACTGGGTCGACCGCAGCGAGCCGATCTCCGAACCGGACGTGCTGTGGCAGCAGCGGGTCGGCGGCACCCCGAAGAGCGTCACGATCGTCGGTGACACCGTCGTGGTCGAGCAACGTACCCGCACGGAGGTGCGCAGCCTCGCCACCGGCGCCCCGCTGTGGGAGCGCAAGGCGGACTGGTCGGCGGTGGCCGGCGGCGACCGCGACGCCGTCGTCGCCGTGGGCAAGCTCCTGGTCAAGGGGTACGAGCTGCTCGACCCCACCACCGGGGCGGTACGTCGGCGTGACGGCGACGCGGTGGCCGTCTGGACGTACCGGAACATGCTGCTGGACGCCCGGTGCGTGGCCGCCACCGACTGCACGCTGAGCGCCTGGGACCCGCGCGGTAACAGCCCGCTGTGGACGGCCTTCCTGCCCGGGGTCAGCACCGGGCTCTTCGCCGACAACCCGGGCCTGCTCGGCACCCGGCGGTTCACCGCGCTGCGGATCGACGAGGGGGTGGCCGGGCCGGAGGCGGTGCCGCCGCTGCTCGGGTTCCCGGTGGACGGC
This sequence comes from Micromonospora sp. NPDC049257, assembly GCF_040678915.1. Classification (NCBI taxonomy): domain Bacteria; kingdom Bacillati; phylum Actinomycetota; class Actinomycetes; order Micromonosporales; family Micromonosporaceae; genus Micromonospora; species Micromonospora sp. NPDC049257. The sequence goes on along the minus strand of NZ_JBFAQU010000005.1, from coordinate 199,313 downwards.
CGGGTGCACGTGGTGGACACCGCCACCGGCCGGGTCGTGCAGAACGTCGAGCCGGGCCGCGACGAGCGGTTGTCCGTCGTCGGCGGCCGGATGCTCAAGATCACCGCAGTGTCGGTCGACGGCAGCTGCCAGTACGCCGTCTCGGCCCGGGACCCGGCCACCGGGCAGGAGGTGTGGCGGCGCACCGGGCTCAACCTGCGCACCGCCGACAGTGCCGGGTGCGTGCAGCGGGAGGACCCGCAGGGGGCCCGCAGCGTGCTGATCGGGGTGGGCCCCGACGGGCGGGAGACGGTCCTCGACGGCTACGACGGCCGGGTGCTGCTGGTGAACGCCGAGGGGGAGAAGCTGCTCGCCGTCGACGACCGGTACGCCCTGGTGCGCAGCGCCGACAAGGATTCGGTCATCGCCCGGGAGTTGGGCACCGGCAAGGCCCGCTGGACCCGGCCGGCCGGGGCGAAGGCGGGTGCGGCGCTGACCCCGTACGCGGCGGTGCTGACCGGGGACAAGCCGAGTCGGCTGGTCGCCGTGGACCCGCGTACCGGTAAGGAACTGGTGGTGTTGCGGACCAGCGCCAATGCGCTCGCGGTCGGCCGCAACGGCATGGTCGTCGGCGAGGGGCGGGAGATCGGGTACGTCCGGTTCGGCGCGGGTGCCGGTGCGCCGCCACCCGCCGCGCCACCGGCCGGGTCGGACGGTCAAGGCGGGCCCGGCCCGGGGCGTACCGGTGGCGTACCGGACGTCGAGGACAGTTGCGGACCGAAGCGGGAACTCTGCGCCAACGGCGACGGGTGAGAGCGGCGTCCCACGACCCACCCGGCGGGTGTCACCGATCGACCGGTCTGCCCTAGGCTTTTCCGACATGAGCAGTGCCGCCGCGTTCTCGTACGCCCCCTTGCTGCCGACCGGTCCGGATCAGACCGAATACCGCCTGGTCACCGACGAGGGCGTCGACGTCGTCCACGGGCCCGGGGGGCGCCGCTTCCTGACCGTGGAGCCGGCGGCGCTGACCGCGCTGACCGCCGAGGCGATGCACGACATCGCCCACTACCTGCGGCCGGCGCACCTGGCCCAGCTCCGGTCGATCATCGATGATCCGGCGGCCTCCCCGAACGACCGGTTCGTCGCGCTGGACCTGCTGCGCAACGCCAACATCGCCGCCGGTGGCGTGCTGCCGATGTGCCAGGACACCGGCACCGCGATCGTGATGGGCAAGCGGGGCCGGCACGTGCTCACCGACGGCTCCGACGCCGAGGCGATCTCGCGTGGGGTCTACCAGGCGTACACGCGGCTGAACCTGCGGTATTCGCAGCTCGCCCCGCTGACCATGTGGGACGAGCGGAACACCGGCAGCAACCTGCCCGCCCAGGTCGACCTGTACGCCGAGGACCCGGACGGCCACCCCGACGCGTACAAGTTCCTGTTCATGGCCAAGGGCGGCGGTTCGGCCAACAAGTCCTACCTCTACCAGGAGACCAAGGCGCTGCTCAATCCGACGCGGATGATGCAGTTCCTGGAGGAGAAGCTGCGGCTGATCGGCACCTCGGCCTGCCCGCCGTACCACCTGGCGGTCGTCATCGGTGGCACCTCCGCCGAGTACGCCCTCAAGACCGCCAAGTACGCCTCGGCGAAGTACCTCGACACGTTGCCCACCTCCGGCTCGATGAGCGCGCACGGCTTCCGGGACCTGGAGCTGGAGGCCGAGGTGCTGGAGCTGACCCGCAACTTCGGCATCGGCGCGCAGTTCGGCGGCCGGTACTTCTGCCACGACGTGCGGGTGGTCCGGCTGCCCCGGCACGGCGCGTCCTGCCCGGTGGCGATCGCCGTGTCCTGCTCGGCCGACCGGCAGGCGGTCGCCAAGATCACCCCGTCGGGGGTGTGGCTGGAGCGCCTGGAGACCGACCCGGCGCGTTTCCTGCCGGACGTCACCGACGAGACCCTCGACGCCTCCGAGGTGGTGCGCGTCGACCTCAACCGGCCGATGGCCGAGATCCGGGCCGAGCTGTCGAAGTACCCGGTGAAGACCCGGCTGTCGCTGACCGGCCCGCTGGTGGTGGCCCGGGACATCGCCCACGCCAAGATCGCCGAGCGGCTCGACGCCGGTGAGCCGATGCCGCAGTACCTGCGCGACCACGCCGTCTACTACGCCGGCCCGGCCAAGACCCCCGAGGGCTACGCCTCCGGCTCGTTCGGCCCGACCACCGCCGGCCGGATGGACGCCTACGTGGCGAAGTTCCAGGCGGCCGGCGGCTCCCAGGTGATGCTGGCCAAGGGCAACCGCTCCGGCCAGGTGACCCGCTCCTGCCAGCAGCACGGCGGCTTCTACCTCGGTTCGATCGGCGGCCCGGCGGCCCGGCTGGCCCAGGACTGCATCAAGCACGTCGAGGTGCTGGAGTACGCCGAGCTGGGCATGGAGGCGGTCTGGAAGATCGAGGTGGAGGACTTCCCGGCCTTCATCGTGGTCGACGACAAGGGCAACGACTTCTTCGCCGAGGTCACCAAGCCGGTGCTGACCGTGGGCCGCCGCTGACGAGTCAACTCGCCACGCACACGCCTTAACATCGCTTGATGTTCCGACCGACGTACCCGATTCGTACTGCGCGGCTCACCCTGCGTCCGGTCACGCTGGACGATCTCGATGACGTGTGCTCCTGGCAGTGTCGACCGGAGGTCTTCCGCTGGACGCTCAGCGGGCCGCGTACCCGCGAGGAGTCGCGATCGTCGGTGGTCGCCATGGCGGGCGAGGACGCGCTCCGCGCCGAGGGGGACTGCCTGACGTTGGCCGTGGTCACCGACGTCGAGGTCATCGGGACGGTGGAGCTGGTCTGGCGCAGCCAGACCGACCGCACGGCTGAACTCGGGTACGTCTTCCATCCCGACCGGGGAGGTCGCGGGTTGGCTACGGAGGCCGCCACGGCGCTGTTGGACTGGGGGTTCACCGAGTTCGGACTGCACCGGATCTATGCCCGGTGTCACGGGCGCAATGCTGCGTCCGCCCGTCTGATGGCCCGGCTCGGCATGCGTCAGGAGGCGCACCACGTCGAAAGCTATCTGTTCCGAGGCGAGTGGGCCGACCAGCTCGTCTACGCCATCCTGGCGCGCGAGTGGAGCCTACGTGCGCTACGGGGCTGATGGGACTGCTGACGACTTCTTCGCCGTGATGTGCGAGGTTGCCGCACCTGGTGTGCGATGCCGTACATTCGCCGTACAGTAGGTTCGGGAGCGGCACACGACCGGATGGAGTCTCAGATGAGCGCCAAGACTGAGCGCATCGAGGTGAGAGCGGACGAGGCCAGTAAGTCGCGAATCGCCGAGGCGGCCGAGATGCTCGGCGAACCAGTGTCGGCCTTCATGGTGCGTTCTGCCCGTGCGGAGGCGGACAAAGTACTCGCAAGGGCGGAACGGACCATTATGCCCGCAGAGCAGTTTGACCTGCTCATCGCGGCACTCGACGAACCTGACGAGGCGCCGGTGCTTACCGAGATCGCCAACCGCCCCCGGCGTTTCCGGCGGGTGTGAGTTGTTTCTTTCCGGCCGGCTTAAAGACCAACACCAGCTCGCCTGCTTCGACTGTGGCGAGCCGTCGCTGAACATCTGGCTTGCCGAGCAGGCCCGCCGTGCTCAGCGCGCCGGGACGTCCCGCACCTATGTCTGGACCCCGGAGGGCAGCGACGACGCGGTGGCCTACTACTCGATTGCGCCGACGCAGGTCGAACGGGCCGGCTTGACCGGTGGGCAGGCGGGCGGTTTCAGCGTCGTTCCCGCCTACCTGCTGACCCGGTTCGCCCTTGATCGCTCCATTCAGGGACAGGGCCTCAGCGATGATCTTCTGCTGGACGCCGTAGAGGTCATCATCAGGGCGACGAGTGTAGCCGGCGGTCGTCTGATCGTTGTCGACGCGATCAACAGCCGGGTGGCGGCCTACTATCAGCAGCGGGGCTTTCAACCGATCAAGGGCGACGCCCTGCGGCTGGTCATGAAGGTCGAGACAGCCAAGCGGGCACTGAGCACGGGCAAGATGACGGTGAGCGCCGGTGGCGGTCTGGGTGTGGCAGGAATCGTCCTGTCCACCCCGCGCGGTGAGGCGGCGTCGGTCGTCGCTTCGCCAGACGAACTACGGGCGATCGCCAGCGAGCTGGAGAATCGCGCCGACCTCACGGAACCCTTCACCATGGATTCCCTGCGACAGGCCATCAAGGTGGCGCTCGGTAGGGATCCCTTCAGCGAGGTCTGAGAACTGGTTCCTCGTATGCTGCCAGGCAGGGACCCGGCAGTCGTGATTGAGTGCCCATGTGGCGGGGGGCGAGCCTCACCGGTTCTCGTTTCGGTGCAGTTGCTACAGCAGTCGCGAGTCGGGTCGATGCCCCGGGTCTTGCGTAGCGCGAAACCCGGCCCACCCACCGTCCGGAAGGCTGCCGGGCTCACTTCCTACAGGTGGTGCCGCAGGCTCTTCTGCGCTAGCCGACTCGCGGACGCATGCCCGGTAGTAGAGGCGCCGGGCATGCGGGTCAGCCCTGGCGGTAGCGCGTCCGGACTGCGTAGAGCGCGGTCGCGCCCTCCCCTCGGTCCTGCCCGGCAATTCGGAGATCTTTCACGGCGGCCACGACGTGCTGTCCGGTTGCGCCACTGCCGGCGTCTACCCAGACCTGCACGGTTCCGTGTTCGGGTAGCTCACGCGGTCCCACCGCCAGAACTTCGGATCTTGGCATGGAGGCTCCTCCTGCAGCATGCGTCTTCATGCCAAACGGTAGACGATAAAGTTGGCACAACTTCAAGTCATTCTATTGGCCTAGTTGCTGGATGCATAGGTTGGCCTACTCTCCGGCCAGGGACGATGGATGAGTGGCCAACCTGGAGTCAGCGGTACGGAAGCTGCGCGCGGCGCAGGCTGGCGTGCCCCGCGCCGAGGAGCGGGCGGCCAAGCTCATCGCTGAAGCCCGCGCCCAGGTGAAAGCTGCGCGTGTCGAGCTGGCCGAGGCGATCCGGGCCGCTGACCGGGACGGCACACGCCAGGTCGACATCGTGACGGCCACCGGCTACAGCCGGGAGCGAATCCGGCAGATCATCCGCAACGGAGAAGACTGACTGGCATGACCGCCGAGATCGACCCGGTGCTGCCGGTGCCGCGATACCGGCAACTCGCCGTGATCCTGCGCAAGGCGATCGAGGTCGGCCTGCCCGAGTTGTAGTTGACCCTTACCTCGAACAACTCTGATGCCTGCTCTGGCGCACCGTCGGGCCTGTGGTCATGGAAGACCGGTCGATGGCTGGTGGCGTACTCCTGCGTGCACCACCCGGGGTGGAGATCCCCTCGGGGGTATGGAGTTGCTCCCTGCGCAGCGGGGTACCGCGTGGTACGGTTTGGTACATGATGAGGATTACCCTGCGGGAGTTCCGCGATGGCGCGGGCCGAGTGTTGGACGGGGTCGAGCGCACCGGGGAGCCGGTCATCATCACCAAGTACGAGCGGCCCGTCGCCGTGTTGCTCGGAATCGACGAGTGGGAGGAGATCGAGGCGTTCCGAGACCGCAGGGACTCGGCGGTGATCGCTCGTTCTCGTGCCGAGGGGCAGTTCGTGCCGCTGTCGGCGGCTCTGGAGTCGCTCGGAGTTGATCCCCTCGAGGTGGAAGCGCTGTTGGCCGACCGGGCCGGCGGTGCGGCGGCGTGAAGGTTCAGATCGACCGGGATGTGTTGGTTTGGCTGCACAAACAGCCGCGTAACGTGTTCCTGACTGTCCTGAGCGCGATCCTCGGCCTGGTTTCCGACCCGGTGCCGCAGAGTTCGACCGAGATGCGCGATGGGTCCGGGCGTCGGTTGCGTGTCGGGGACTACCGGGTCCTCTACCGCCTGGACGGCGACGAGTTGACCGTCCACGACGTCGGGCATCGCAAGGACGTCTACTCGTAAGCACCCAGCTCCGGCGACCTTGCCCGGCTGCAACAGTCAAGTGGCCAACCTGGGGCGGCGGGTGACACCACTCTTTCCCTGATCGAGCACGATCTTGCCCTACCGCCCGTTTTCTCCCGAGCCCCGCTGCGAGCAGGGGGAGCGCGGGGCAGGATGGGACGGGTGACGACTCCAGAGGCAGCGGGCTACCGGATCGAACGCGACTCGATGGGCGAGGTGGAGGTGCCCGCCGAGGCGCTGTGGCGGGCGCAGACCCAGCGCGCGGTGCAGAACTTCCCGATCTCCGGCCGGGGCATCGAACCGGCCCAGATCAAGGCACTCGCCCAGATCAAGGGGGCCGCCGCCCTGGTCAACAGCGAGCTGGGGGTGATCGGCGCGGACGTCGCCGAGGCGATCGCCACCGCCGCCGCGCACGTGGCCGACGGCGGGTACGACGACCAGTTCCCGATCGACGTGTTCCAGACCGGCTCGGGCACCTCGTCGAACATGAACACCAACGAGGTGATCGCCACCCTCGCCACCCGGGAGCTGGGCCGGGACGTGCACCCGAACGACGACGTGAACGCCTCGCAGTCCAGCAACGACGTCTTCCCGTCGTCGATCCACCTGGCCGCCACCCAGTTCGTGGTGGAGGACCTGCTGCCGTCGCTGCGCCACCTGGCGGAGGCGCTGGAGGCGAAGGCGGCCGAGTTCGAGACGGTGGTCAAGGCGGGGCGTACCCACCTGATGGACGCCACCCCGGTCACCCTGGGGCAGGAGTTCGGCGGGTACGCCGCGCAGGTCCGCTACGGCGTCGAGCGGTTGGAGTCGGCGCTGCCCCGGCTGGCCGAGCTGCCGTTGGGCGGCACCGCCGTGGGCACCGGCATCAACACCCCGCTGGGTTTCGCCGGAAAGGTGATCGAGAAGCTGCGCACCTCGACCGGGCTGCCGTTGACCGAGGCCCGCAACCACTTCGAGGCGCAGGGGGCGCGGGACGCGTTGGTCGAGACGTCCGGCCAGTTGCGTACCGTCGCGGTCGGGCTCTACAAGATCGCCAACGACGTGCGCTGGATGGGTTCCGGCCCCCGGGCGGGCCTGCGGGAGCTGCACATCCCCGACCTCCAGCCCGGCTCGTCGATCATGCCGGGCAAGGTCAACCCGGTGGTCGCCGAGGCGGTGCGGCAGGTCTGCGCCCAGGTGATCGGCAACGACGCGGCGGTCGCGTTCGCCGGCAGCCAGGGCGACTTCGAGCTGAACGTGATGCTCCCGGTGATGGGCCGCAACCTGCTCGAATCGATCAAGTTGCTCTCCGCGTCCAGCCGGATCTTCGCCGACCGCCTGGTGGCCGGCCTGGTCGCGGACGCCGAGGTCTGCCTGGCGTACGCGGAGGGGTCGCCGTCGATCGTCACCCCGCTCAACCGCCACCTCGGGTACGACGAGGCCGCCTCGATCGCCAAGGAGGCGCTGGCGAAGCAGGTCAGCATCCGCGAGGTGGTGCTCTCCCGGGGGCACGTCGACTCCGGCAAACTCACCGAGACCCAGCTCGACGAGGCCCTCGACCTGCTCCGGATGACCCACCCCTGACCCACCCCGGCCCCTGCCCGGCCCGGCCCGGCTTGATCGACTCCTGTGGGCCGATGTAGCGGTGTCAGACGGATTCGACAGCGCTACATCGGCCCCCATGAGTGGATCATGGCTCGGTCGGTGGGCGGGCGCGGGGAACCCAGGCGAGGAAACGGGCGAAGAGGGTCGCCGGGTCGGGGCCGGTGTCGGGATAGAGCCGGTACAGGTCGGCGGCGGCGTCGTGCAGCACGGTGCACAGGTAGATGTTGAGCGCGACCCGGTCGTGGGCGTACTCGGAGACGAGGGTGAGTCGGGCGGCCCCGCAGGGCCACGGCGCGGCGCACACCCGACACAGCCAGAGTGGGCGCAGCGGCAGGTGCGGGCGCGGTATCCCCTGGCGCGGCCCACTCCGGCCGGCCGGGTCAGGTGGTCCGCCGGGACGGGGTGATGAGCCCGGGGTGACCGCCGGGCTCATCGGCGTCCCCGGTTGGCCCGCCACTCCTGGGCCAGCGTGAGCCAACCGACCCGGCCCACTCGCGGAAACGACACCGTGGTGTCCTCCCACCCGGGCGGAGCCGACCCGGCGGTGGGTGGTGCGGCCGACCCGGCGTCAGGGCGGATAGCGGGTGTTCCGCCCGGGTGGGTTCCGGGCCGGGCCGGGTGGTGGCCGGCGGCTCGCCGGTCGCCCGGGTTCCCGCTCGGGCTGAGGATGGGTTCGTCGGCCCGGCCGAGGGGGTGGGGCATCTCGGGTGGGGCTGCGTCGGGGCGTCGGGTGGAGCAGAGCCTGCGGGCAAGCCGGTGTCGCCAGGTGAGCCGGGGCATCGCGTCGCCTCCATGGTGGGTCGGCTGGTCGTCTCCCCCGGCGGTGGGACCGCCGGCCGGGGAGCGGGCTGTCCCACCGCGACACCGCCCGCCCGGAGGGGTGGGCGGTCGATGTCGCACTTCACAGTCTGCTGATGAAACCACTACGGTGTGAAGGGTTGTTGTCGGCTTCCGGTCTTGTCCTGTGTCTGCGACTTTCCTGGTCGGCGTGGTGTCGGAGTCGATCGTCGGGGCGGTGGAGGGCTGCTGGAGATGACGGACGGGCGGATGACGGCGGCGGCTTTCCTCGTCGCGGAGCTACGGCGGGCCCGGACCCGGCGGGGCTGGAGTCAGGACGACCTCGCCAAGGCGGTGAACTACTCGGCGTCGATGGTCAGCGCGATAGAGCTGGGCCAGCAGCCACCCACCGCGAAATACCTCGAACTGGCCGACAGGGCCCTCGACACCTGCGGCATCTTCAGCCGGATGCTCACCGATCTGGTTGCCCTCGACCGGGCCCGGGTGTGGCAACTCGGCTGGCGACCCTGCCCGACGGCATGGAGCTGGGATGTGTCGGCGGGCAGGTCCGTACCCAGGAGTTCAGCGAGCCCGACGTCCTGACCCGGATGCGGGAGGTCTGGGAGTCTACTCTCGGTGAGGCGTTGCCCCCGGCGGAGTCCATCGAGTTGATGCGGCAGGTGGCGGAGTCGTGGAACTGACCGGCGCGGCAGGTCGCGCGGTTCCCGGGCCGACCGGCCCGGTCTGGCGCAAGAGCACCCGGAGTAGTCAGAACCACGACTGTGTCGAGGTGGCGAATCTGGTCGGCATGGTCGGGGTGCGGGACAGCAAGGACCCGGCGGGCCCGGTGCTCACCTTCCCGGCGTACTCCTGGCGGGTCTTCGTGGCGGCGCCGCCGCGCTGACGGGACCGGCTCGCGGTGGACGGTCGCCGCTGGCCCGGTCACCGCCGGGATAACCGGTCGACCGGGCGGCTCGCGGGCGGCATGATGCGGGTCGTGACGGGCCTGGGCGGGGTGTTGCTGACGACGGCACGGCTGCGGCTGCGCCGCTTCACCGAAGACGACGTGCCGCGCCTGGTCGAGCTGGACAGCGACCCGGAGGTGATGCGGTTCCTCACCGGCGGCCGGCCCACCCCCCTCGCCACCGTGCGGGACGAGCAGTTGCCCCGGCTTCTCGCCGGCTACGACCGCTACCCGGGGCAGGGTCGGTGGGCTGCCGAGGATGCTGTCGACGGCACCTTTCTGGGCTGGTTCGCGCTCGACCCGTCCGACGACGGCACCGGGCCGGAGTTGGGTTACCGGCTGCGCCGGGCGGCCTGGGGGCGGGGCCTGGCCACCGAGGGGGCCCGCGCGCTGGTCGGCCACGCCTTCGACACCCCTGGGGTACGCCGGGTGTGGGCGCAGACGATGGCGGTCAACGTGCGGTCCCGGGCGGTGCTGGCGAAGGCCGGCCTGCGGTACGTCCGCACCTTCCACGCCGACTGGCCCGACCCGATCGCCGGAACGGAGCACGGCGAGGTGGAGTACGAGCTGCTCAGGGGCGACTACCAGCCGCCTTCCGGGCCCGGTAGGCGCTGACCGCGACCCGGTTGCCGCAGCCTGCTTCGCAGAATCGGCGGGACCGGTTCTTGGACAGGTCGACCAGCACGTTGGCGCACTCCGGGTGGGCGCAGTGCCGCAGCCGGCCCAGCTCGTCGCCGCGGACCAGGTCGGCGACGGCCATCGCCGCCTCGACGGCCATCCGGGTGGCCAGCGGGGCGTCCCGGGGCACCGCGTGCACGTGGTAGGGCTGGTCGTCGTGCCGGATGAGCTGCGGCAGTGCCCGGGACTCGCGGAGCAGGTCGTTGACCACGGTGACGACGGTGTCCGGGTCGTCGTCCCAGAGCCGGCGCAGTCGGGGGCGTAACGCCCGGACGGCGCGCAGCTCGGCCCCGGTGCGGTCGTGTCGCCCGGTCCACCGGTTCGCGGCGACGAAGCGGTCCAGTGCGGCGATGTCGGGCAACCCTTCGCCGTCCCGGTTGTCGGTGTTGACCAGTGCGGCAGCGGCGGTCAGCCCGCACTCCGTGTCATGAGCGAAAAGCAACTTGACCCCTGTCGTAGTCGGCCGCTAGCGTCACCGGCGTAATCCTACTTTGCTGATGTCACGCCCGAGGAGCCCCGATGCCGCACCGATCCACCGCCGGCACCGGGCTGGCGCTCGCCCTGCTCTCCGCCGTCACGTTCGCCACCTCCGGCACCTTTGCCCGCTCGCTGATCGAGGCCGGCTGGTCGGCCGAGGCCGTCGTGGTCGCCCGGGTCGGCCTGGCCGCCCTGGTGCTGGCCGTCCCCGCCGTGCTCGCGCTGCGCGGCCGGGCCGGCGTGCTGCGCCGCAACCTCGGCCCGGTCACCGTCTTCGGTCTGCTCGGCGTCGCCACCGCCCAGGCATGCTTCTTCAACGCCGTCCGCTACCTGCCGGTGGGGGTGGCCCTGCTGCTGGAATACCTCGGCATCATCCTCGTGGTCGGCTGGTTGTGGCTGGTGCACGGGCAGCGCCCCCGCAGGCTCACCGTGGTCGGCTCGCTGGCCGCCCTGGCCGGGCTCGTCCTGGTGCTCGACCTGACCGGCGCGGGCCGGCTCGACCCGGTCGGCGTGCTCTGGGGTCTCGGCGCGGCTGTCGGGCTGGCCGGCTACTTCGTCCTCGCCGCGCGGGTCGACGCCGACCTGCCCTCGGTCACCATGGCCAGCGGCGGGATGGCCGTCGGCGCAGCCGTGCTGGCCCTGCTCGGCCTGGTCGGGGTGCTGCCGCTGCGGGCCACCTTCGGCGCGGTCGACTTCGCCGGGCAGCGCACCAGCTGGCTCGTCCCGATCGCCGGGCTGTCACTGATCGCCGCCGTGGTGGCCTACCTGACCGGGATCGCCGCGACCCGCATCCTCGGGGCCCGGCTGTCGTCGTTCGTCGGGCTGACCGAGGTGATGTTCGCGGTGCTCATCGCCTGGCTGGTGCTGGGTGAGCTGCCGGTGCCGGTGCAGCTCGCCGGGGGTGCGCTGATCGTCGCCGGGGTGGCGCTGGTCCGCCTCGACGAGCTGCGCGAGGGCCGCATCGAACGGGCGGCGGAGCGGACGGACGAGCCGGCCCTGACCTGAGCCGGACGAGCGGGCCCTGATCCGGGTGGGCGAGCCGGCACTGACCTGGGCCGGGCGGTCACGCGGCGATGACCTGGGCCGGGGCGGTCACGCGGCGCTGAACTGAGTCGGGTGGATCGGCGCTGCCGTGACCGGGTGGCGACCTGCTCGGCGTGGCCGGGTACGACGACGTGAGAGGGTGTCGGGCATGCTCAGCGTGGTGGTGTTCGACGCCGACGAGACCCTGATCGACCTGCGGCCGGCGGTCACCGGCGCCCTGGTGGCCGTACTGGAGGAGATGCGTCGCCGGACCCCGGTGGCGGCCGGGGTGACCCTCGCCGAGGTGGAGTCCGACTGGCAGGCGGTCTTCGGGTCGATGACCGCCGCACCGGTGATGGAGATCCGCCGGGCCGCGCTGGCCCGGTCCCTCGACCGGGCCGGGCTGGTCGGCCAGCTCGACGAGTTCGCCGAACTCTTCTTCACCAGGCGCTACGCGCTCAGCCACCCGTACCCCGACACCCTGCCGGCGCTGGCCGCCCTGCGCGCCGACTTCACCCTCGGGTACGCCACCAACGGCAACAGCCGGGCCGAACGCTGCGGCCTGCCCGGGGAGTTCGCCTTCGAGTTGTACGCCCACGAGGGCGGCCTGCCCAAGAAGCCCGACCCGGCGTTCTACGCCGCGGTCGTCGCCGCCGCCGGGGTGCCGGCGGAACGGATCGCGTACGTCGGCGACTCGATCTCCCACGACGTGCTCGGCCCCCAGCAGGCCGGAATGCGCGGCATCTGGCTCAACCGGCTCGGACTTCCTCTCCCCGAAGGGGTACGCCCCGACGCCGAGGTAGGCACGCTCACCGGGTTGCCGGCGGCGCTGCGCAGCCTGCAACCGACGAATGCCTGATGCGAGGCCAAATCCGACTTGTATCTGGCGGAATCGTCGCCGGTGCTATGGGATGGCTGCCACGTCCCTCAACGAGAGGATCTGATGTGGTGAGCAAGCGCTTCACCGCCGGAGCCGTCGCGACCGCGGCGGCCCTGGCACTTACGGTGACCGGCCTGACCGTCCCGGCGAACGCCGGGCCGACCACCAGCCGTACGTTCACCGTGGTGGCCGAGGACGGCGTCTCGGCGGATGCGGCCATCGCCGCGATCCGCGCCGCCGGTGGCACCGTCGTGTCCCGTACGGACGACGTCGGTCTGTTCCAGGTCACCAGCGACCGGGCCGACTTCGCCGGCCGGGTCACCGCCGCTTCCGCGCTGGTCGGCGCGGCCGAGCAGCGGGCCATCGGCCGTAAGCCCAAGCTGGACCGGGTCGCGCAGGAGAACCTGCTGACCCAGACCAAGCAGGCGGTCAAGGCCAAGGGCAACGCCAACGGCAAGAAGCTCGACCCGCTCGACGACAAGCTCTGGGGCCTCGGCATGATCAGGGCCGACAAGGCCCGCAAGGTCATGCCGGGCGACAAGCGGGTCACCGTCGGCATCCTGGACACCGGCGTCGACGCCAGCCAGCCCGACCTCGCGCCCAACTTCAACTGGGCGCTGTCGCGCAACTTCGCCCCGGACATCGCCGACGTCGACGGCCCGTGCGAGGTGGCGAGCTGCCTCGACCCGGTCGGCACCGACGACGGCGGGCACGGCACCCACGTCGCCGGCACCATCGGTGCGGCGGCCAACGGCTTCGGCCTGTCCGGTGTCGCCCCGAACGTCTCGCTGGTGGAGCTCAAGGGCGGCCAGGACTCGGGATACTTCTTCCTCAACCCGGTCGTCAACGCCCTGGTGCACGCCGGCAAGTCCGGCCTCGACGTGGTCAACATGTCGTTCTACGTCGACCCGTGGCTCTACAACTGCACCGCCAACCCGGCCGACTCGCCCGAGTCGCAGGCCGAGCAGCGGGCCGTCATCAAGGCGATGAAGCGGGCCCTGAACTTCGCCCACAACAAGGGCGTCACCCTGGTCGGCTCGCTCGGCAACAACCACGAGGACCTCGGCGCACCCCGTACCGACGTGTCCAGCCCGGACTACGGCGCCGACCCGTACCCGCGCCCGATCGACAACGACAGCTGCTGGGACTTCCCGGTGGAGGGTCCGCACGTGATCGGCGTGTCCGCCGTCGGACCGTCCGGCAAGAAGTCCGACTACTCCAACTACGGCACCGAGCAGATCTCGGTCGCCGCGCCGGGTGGCTGGTTCCGCGACGGCTTCGGCACCGACACCTACCGCACCGACGCCAACATGATCCTCTCCACGTACCCGAAGAAGGTGCTCCAGGAGGAGGGTTCGGTCGACGAGAACGGCAACGTCGTGCCGGGCTTCGAGAACTCGGTGTTCAAGCAGTGCACCACCGCCGGTGAGTGTGGCTACTACACCTACCTGCAGGGCACCTCGATGGCGTCGCCGCACGTCAGCGGGGTCGCCGCGCTGATCGTCAGCAAGTGGGGCAAGAAGGAGGGGAAGGACGGCTACGGCCTGGCGCCGGCCAAGGTGGAGCAGCACCTCTACCGGACCGCCGCCGAGCACGCCTGCCCGGAGCCGCGCCTGCAGAGCTACGCCAACGAGGGCCGGTCGACCGAGTTCGACGCGTACTGCGCCGGGTCGCTGAACTTCAACGGCTTCTACGGGTACGGCATCGTGGACGCGAACGCCGCGGTGCGCAGCCCGCTCAAGCCGAACGTCGCTCCCTGACGCGCGGCACCCCGGCTGACGCCCGACACCTGGGCTGACGCTCGACGTTCCCAGGAGGGGCCCGGACGACGGAGGTCGTCCGGGCCCCTCCGCGTCCCGCCCTGGCCGGTCGTGGTCCGTCGATGATCGACTCAAGGGGGGCGATATTGCGGTTTCGGGGTGGGCGGGATACCGCAACATCGGCCCAAGGGAGTGGATCATCGGCGCCAACCCCGTTGGGCGAGGACGTCGCGCACCTCGCGGAGCACGGCGGGGAAGTCGTCCCGCAGGCGACGGCTGGTCACATGCAGCACGACCCAGCCGGCAGCGATCAACTGGTTGAGCCGGCGGCGGTCCCGGTGCATCTGGTCCGGGTCGGTGTGCCAGTGGCCGTCGTACTCCACCGCCACCCCGAACTCCGGCCACGCCAGATCGGGATGCAACACCAGACCGGACGGCAGCCGTACGGCATGCTGGGCGACCGGCCGGGGTAGGCCGGCCAGCACGAGCCGGACCCGCAGGTGCGACTCGGGTGGCGACTGTGCGGCCGGGTCGGCCAGGGCGAAGACCCGGCTGGCCCGTCGACCGCCCCGCCGGTCGGCGAACCGCTGCGCGATCTCGGCGAGCGCGGCCGGGCTGGTCAGGCCGCCACCGAGCAGTGCGTCGACGATCCCCACCGCGCGGACCGGCTCCAGCCACGCCGCTGTCTCCCAGGCGGCGAGCGCAGGAGACGACCGGGGCGGGCTGAGCGGCATCGGAGGCGGGCCGAGCGTGGTGGCCGCAGGCAGCCCGGGTGGGACGGCTGCAGAGCGGTCGAGCCTGGTGGTCCGAGGGAGGTCGAGCCTGGTGGTCCGAGGGAGGTCGTGCCTGGCGGTCCGAGGGAGGTCGTGCCTGGCGGTCCCGGGGAGGTCGAGTGGGGTGGCTTCAGGGTGATGGTCGGACGGGGGCGGTCGCCGGGACCCGGCCGGTCCGCCGGGGTCGGCTACCGAGTGCACCCGGATACCACCCGGGGAGCCGAGCCGGACCCCACCGGGGGAGCCGAGCCGGACCCCACCGGGGGAGCCGAGCCGGACCCCACCGGGGGAGGTGACCGTGGTGGCTCCCTGGGAGCCGACCCGCGCCGCCCGGGGCACGAGCACGTGCACCTCGTCACCGAAGCCGGCGGCGTGCTCCACCCCGTGCAGATACGCCGCCGACGGGCCGGCGATGACCGATCCGGCGGGCATCCGAAGGATGGCGGCGCGGCAGATCAGGGCGTGGTCCCGGTCGAGGCGGGCGTCGGCGTACACGTCGTGACCGAGGCGGAGCCAGGCTGCCCCGCGTAGTTGGTGTCGGGTGAGCAGGCCACGCCGGATCGCGTCCGAGCCGCGGAACACCTGCCAGGCGAGGGCCTCCGGCCGATGCGGTTGAGGTGGCATGACACCAGCCTCGGGCCGCCCGGCCGTCCGGCGACACCCCTGTGGACAACCGCGCCCGCCCGCGCCCCCCGCCCCTGTGGACAAGCCCCCTCACACCGTGCCATGTGGTAAGGCGGCGCAACCGATCCGCCGCCCACGATCCAGCCGCCCCCTTCCGTCGCGCGGACAGGTGGGCGGCCGGCGATGGCGCGTCTTGATCGACTCACCTGGGCCGAAGTTGCGGGGTGAGACTCGGCGGGAGACCGCTACCAAGGCCCACGTGAGTCGATCATCCTCGCTCTTCCCGACGGTGCGGGCGGTCAGGACAGGGCGGTGGCGATCGTCCGGGCGGCGGTGGTGACCTGCGGGCCGACGGTGTCGACCGGCAGCGGGGCCAGCGAGATCACCCCGACGCTCGCCTCCAGGCCGGGCACCCCGAGCACCGGCGCGGCCACCCCGTACGCCCCGGCCTGGAGTTCCCCGGCGGTGCTCACCGGGGCGGTGAGGCCGGCCCGCCCGGCGAGGACGGCCCGCCCGGCGGCCCCGCGTTCCAGCGGGTGCCGGGTCCCCGGCCGGTACGCCACGTGGAACGACGTCCAGCTCGGCTCGACCACGGCCAGGGCCACCCCTTCGCCGCCCTCCACCACGGTCAGGTGCGCGGTCGCCCCGGTCTGCTCGGCGAGCCGCCGCAGCGCGGGCAGCGCCCCTTCGGCGAGCAGCGGTTGGGCCCGCCGGGCCAGGTGCAGCACGCCGACACCGAGACGCAACCGACCGTCACCGCCCCGGCGCAGCATCCCGTGCCCGGTCAGCGCGCCGACCAGCCGGTAGACGGCGGCCCGGCCGATGCCGAGCCGGTGGGCGGCCTCGGTGACGGTCAGCCCGGTCGACGCGTCGGCGACCAGGTGCAGCAGGCGCAGGCCCCGGTCCAGGGTCTGCGCCGTCTCGCCACCCGCAGGCGTCTGGTTGCCCGGCTCGCCGGGGGCCGTCGTCTCCACAGCAGGAGCGTACGACCCGGCTCGGGCAGACCCCGGGGAGCACGGACAGCTACCCTTGTACGGTGACGCTACGCCTGTATGACACCGCCACCCGATCGGTGCGGGACTTCGTCCCGCGGGAATCCGGCAAGGTGGGGGTCTACCTGTGTGGTCTCACCCTCCAGGCCCCGCCGCACATCGGTCACCTTCGCTCCGGTGTCAACTACGACGTGTTGCGGCGCTGGCTGTCGGCCGCCGGCTTCGAGGTCACCTTCATCCGCAACGTGACCGACATCGACGACAAGGTCCTCGTCAAGGCGCAGGAGCAGGGCCGTCCGTTCTGGTCCATCGCGTACGCCAACGAGCTGGCGTTGGCCCGGTCCTACCGGGCGCTGAACGTGCTGCCGCCGACGTACGAGCCGCGGGCCACCGGGCACATCCCGGAGATGCACGAGCTGATCGCCCGGCTGATCGAGACCGGGCACGCCTACCCGGCCACCGACGGCTCCGGCGACGTCTACTTCGACGTGGCCTCCTGGCCGGCGTACGGGTCGCTGTCCGGTCAGTCGCCGGACGACATGCAGTCCGCCGGGGACGCCCCCGAGCGGGGCAAGCGGGACCCCCGGGACTTCGCGCTGTGGAAGGGCGTCAAGCCGGACGAGCCGGCCGACGCCTACTGGCCGTCCCCGTGGGGCCGGGGCCGCCCCGGCTGGCACATCGAGTGCTCGGCGATGTGCCAGCGTTACCTCGGGGCCGAGTTCGACATCCACGGCGGTGGGCTCGACCTGATCTTCCCGCATCACGAGAACGAGATCGCCCAGTCGCAGGCCGCCGGGCTGCCCTTCGCCCGCTGGTGGGTGCACCACGGGCTGCTCAGCATCGGCGGCGCCAAGATGGGCAAGTCGCTCGGCAACGCCCTCGACCTGAGCTATGTCGACTCGCTCGGGGTGCGCCCGGTGGAGCTGCGTTACTACTACGCGGCGGCGCACTACCGGTCCCGGATCGACTACTCGGAGGACGCGCTGCGCGAGGCGGCGGTGGCCTACCGGCGGATCGAGGGGTTCGTCCAGCGGGCCGTCGAGCGGGTCGGCCCGGGGCAGTTCGGGGAGCTGCCGGCGGCTTACGTCGCCGCGATGGACGACGACCTCAACACCTCCGCCGCACTGGCCGTCCTCCAGGCGACGCTGCGTGACGGCAACACCGCGCTGGCCGAGGGGGACGATGTGACCGTCCGCACCACCCTCGCCGCCACCCGGGCGATGCTGGATATCCTCGGTGTGGACCCCCTCGACCCGGCCTGGGCCGGCGGCGGCCGTGCCGACGACCTGCGCGGCGTGGTGGACTCCCTGATCGCGCTGGCCCTGGAGCAGCGCGCGCAGGCCCGCAGCCGTAAGGACTGGGCTGCCGCCGACGCTGTCCGCGACCAGCTCAAGCTGGCCGGCGTGGTCGTCGAGGACACCCCCCAGGGCCCCCGTTGGACTATTGGAGAGCAGGACTGATGGCCGGCAACTCGCAGCGCCGTGGCCGGCGACTGACGCCGAAGGCGGGTGCCCCCAAGGGCTCCGGTGGCAAGAACAAGGACTCCCTCGCGGGTCGGGGCAAGACCCTGCCCGCCGACGAGCGACCCTGGCACAAGGCGTACTCGGGCACCGAGAAGCTGCCCCAGCGCACCGCCTGGAAGCAGGACAAGGAGCGCAGGGCGGCGGTCGAGGAGGGCCGGGCCCCCAAGATCGGCCAGCCCGGCACCAAGGACACCACCTGGGGCAAGGGCACCCGGGGGATGGCCCCGGTCCGGGCCGGCGCGGGCGGTCGCGGTGGCGCGGGTACGGGTCGCGGTGGCGCAGGCGGTCGGGCCGGCGCGGGTACGGGCCGTGGTGGTCCCCGGGTCGCGCCGGGGCGTAAGTCGAACCCGTCCCGGGACACCCCGGAGCTGCTCGTCGGCCGGAACCCGGTGCTGGAGGCGTTGCGCGCCCAGGTGCCGGCGACCGCGCTGTATTCCGCGCAGGGCATCGACGCCGACGACCGGATCAACGAGATCACCCGGACGGCCGCCGACCGGGGCATCGCCATCCTGGAGATCAGCCGGGCCGAGCTGGACCGGATGACCGGCGGTGTGCTGCACCAGGGCGTCGGCCTCCAGGTGCCGCCGTTCGCCTACGAGACCTTCGAGGACCTGGTGGCCGTCGCGCTGGAGCAGGCTGCTCCGCTGCTGGTCGCGCTGGACGGGGTCACCGACCCGCGCAACCTGGGTGCGGTGATCCGGTCGGCTGCCGCGTTCGGTGCGCAGGGTGTCTTCGTACCCGAGCGTAGGGCCGCCGGGATCACCGCGACCGCCTGGCGGACCAGTGCCGGTGCGGCGGCGCGGGTGCCGGTCGCCCAGGTCACCAACCTGACCCGGTCGCTCAAGGCGTG
This sequence comes from Micromonospora sp. NPDC049257, assembly GCF_040678915.1. Lineage (NCBI taxonomy): Bacteria > Bacillati > Actinomycetota > Actinomycetes > Micromonosporales > Micromonosporaceae > Micromonospora > Micromonospora sp. NPDC049257. Next base: position 180,504 of record NZ_JBFAQU010000005.1, on the reverse strand, counting down.
CCAGGAGGCCGGCTTCATGGTGGTCGGCCTGGACGCCGACGGCGACACCGACCTGTACGACCTGGAGGCGGCCGTCGGTCCGCTGGTCGTGGTGGTCGGCTCCGAGGGGCGTGGCCTGTCCCGGCTGGTCGGGGAGACCTGCGACCTGACCGTCAGCATCCCGATGATCTCCGAAGTGGAGTCGCTGAACGCCAGCGTCGCCGCCGCCGTCACCCTCGCCGAGGTGGCCCGCCGCCGCGCTGCGGAAGGCTGACCGGCCGCTGGCACCGGTGCGACCCGGCCGCCGGCACCGGTGCGAACCCGGCCGGGTAGACCGGCCGCTGGCTCCGGTGCGAACCCGGCCGGGTAGACCGGCCGCTGGCTCCGGTGCGAACCCGGCCGTCCCGGGGCGGTCACCCGCCGGCACGGCCGGGGGACGACAGACGAAGAAAGGGGCGGTCCGCCGAAGCGGACCGCCCCTTTCGCGTGGTGGAATCAGATGCGCTGGCCGGTGGCCGCGTTGAAGACGTGGTTGCGGCCGGCACGCGGCTTGACGAACACGGTGTCACCCATGTTCGGCATGGTCCGCCGGTCGGTGCGGACCACGAAACGCTCCTCGTGGCCCTCCAGCGCGGCGTGACCGTAGACGTTGGCGTCCGAGCCGAGGTCCTCGACCAGCTCGACCACGACCGGCATGCCGCCCTCGGTCGGGCTGACCAGGTCGCAGTCCTCCGGCCGGAAGCCGACGGTGACCTTGTCGTTGCCACCCTCGCCCCGGGCCGCCTCGACCTGCTCGCGGGTCAGCGGGATGTGCAGCTCGGCGAAGGCCGCGCCCCGCTCGTTGAGCGGAACGGTCTTGATGTTCATGGCGGGGGAGCCCATGAAACCGGCGACGAAGACGTTGGCCGGGGTGTCGTAGAGCGCCCGGGGGGTGTCCACCTGCTGCAGGACGCCGTCGAGCATGACCGCCACCCGGTGGCCCATGGTCATGGCCTCGACCTGGTCGTGGGTGACGTAGACCGTGGTGATGCCGAGCTTCGCCTGGAGCGAGGCGATCTGGGTACGGGTCTGCACGCGGAGCTTGGCGTCGAGGTTCGACAGCGGCTCGTCCATGAGGAAGACCTGCGGCTCGCGGACGATCGCCCGGCCCATCGCGACGCGCTGGCGCTGACCACCGGAGAGCGCCTTCGGCTTGCGGCTGAGGTACTCCTCCAGCTGGAGCAGGCCGGCGGCCTCCTTGACCCGACGGTCGATCTCGGCCTTGGGGGTCTTGCGCAGCTTGAGGGCGAACGCCATGTTCTCGTACACCGACATGTGCGGGTAGAGGGCGTAGTTCTGGAAGACCATCGCGATGTCGCGGGCCTTCGGCGGGAGGTGGGTGACGTCCCGCTCGTCGATGTAGATCGCGCCGTCGTCGACGTCCTCCAGGCCGGCGAGCATCCGCAGGCTGGTGGACTTGCCGCAACCCGACGGACCGACCAGGACGAGGAACTCCCCGTCGCCGATCTGGAGGTCGAGCTGGTTGACCGCGGGGCGTTCGGTGCCCGGGTAGATCCGGGAGGCCTTCGCGTACGTGACCGTAGCCATGGTGGTGCGCTTCCTTTCACCGGCAGGAACGTGCCGGACGATCCGAGTGAAGGAGCTGTCGGCACCCACGGTGCCGACCCACGGACCACCTCCGGGAGGCAGCCGCAGCCGACCCCGGGTGTCATCCGTGTCACTGCACGGTAAACGGGATTTCCAGCCGTGCCAAGACGGGATACATCGAGTGGGACGGACGGCATACGCATTTCGGTCAGGCGGGCACGGCCGGGCATCAATCCCCTCGCCTGACGGGCGTGCGGTACGCCGATTCGTCGGTGGGACGGGCAGAAGATTGACGTTTTCCATGCTCGGGGACCCTGCCGGCCGGGATTTCCCGACGTCAGTCGCTATGCTGACGTCGCACCACGCGCCCCTGTAGCTCAGCTGGCCAGAGCACTCGCCTTGTAAGCGAGATGTCGCCGGTTCGATCCCGGCCGGGGGCTCCAATTCCACAGCACGGCCGCCATTGGCGTTGCCGCCTGTCGATCCGTCGACACCCGCCGGGCACGCTCCTGCCGCCACCTCCGCCCTGCGTGACCGAATGGTCACTTCCGGTGGATGAATCGAGCTGGTTGAGTGGAAGGACCCACCCCACCGGCTGAGACGGGCTGCCTCATGATCCTTATCGCCCCGCGTCGACTGTGCACCATCCTCACCGCCGGTCTGCTGGCGGCGACGTTGCTCGCGCCCGGCGTCGCCATGGCCGCGCCGAGGACGGGCAGTGTCCCGGCCTGCCTGATGCATCCGCTGCCCCTGCCGGCCGGTGGGGGCCTGGCCTGGGACGCGATGTTCGTCGACCCGGCCGGCCGGTTCATCGTCGGCACCGGTCGGCGGGCCACCGACCAGGGGCAGGAGCCGGTGCTGGTGCGGTGGGACGGTCCCCGCGTCACCGTGTTGACGAGATCACCCGGGCTGCTGGTGGCCGTCAACCGGCACGGCGTCCTGGTCGGTGACAGCTCCACCGGTGCCGGCAACCGACCGTGGCGTTTCCGGGACGGCCGGGTGGAGTGGCTGCCCCTGCCGCCGAGCGGGATCGGCGGCTATGTCACGGCCGTCAACAGCCGGGGGGACATCGTCGGCTTCGGCGGCTACCTGGAGGAGCCGGTGACCCTGCGCTGGCCGGTCGACCGGCCGGACACCGTCGAGGTTCTCGAGCCCGGCGGCCTCCCGGTGGCGATCCTCGACGACGGCACCATCGTCGGCGAGGTCCCCGGCGAGGAGGACCGTTCGTCGCACGGTCCCGGAGCGCACGGTCCCGGAGTGCGTGGTCCCGGTGCGCGTGGTGCCGGCGGGGAGCGCGGGGTCGCCCCGCCGCCCGTCGCCTGGGTGCGTCGTCCCGACGGACGGGTCGACCGGCTCACCGCGCCCGGCGCGGTGAAGTCGACGGTGCGGGTGGCCCGGGGGAACTGGGCGGTCGGCCAGGTCGCCGACACGGCGGACGGGCAGTACGGGCAGATGGTGCGCTGGGACCTGCGCACCGGGGTGGCGACGCCGGTCAGACCGGGACTGATCGCAATGACGGGCGTCAACGCATCCGGTGGACTGCTCTCCGACTCGGTGGTCGATCACCTTGACCGTCGGGTGCCGCTGCGCAGCGTCGTCTCGGACCCGGTGACCCGCGTCGTCGCCGAGGCGATCGCCGACAACGGTCTGGTCGTCGGCCGGGCCGCCGGCCGGCAGGTCTCCTTCCCGGTCCGGTGGAGCGGCTGCTGAGCGGTCCGGATCTCCGCAGGACGCATCGTCGCCGGTCGCGGCGGGGCCCCGCCGGTCGGTCCGGCTGGGTAGCCTGGTCGGCGCGGGGCTAGGACGACGGGCGGGGGCCGATGAGTCGTGCGGTGGAGCAGTCGAACCGGGCCATGTTGCGGGCCCGGGACGCGATGGACCGGGCGTACGCCGAACCACTGGACATCCCGGCGCTGGCCCGGATCGCGCTGGTCTCCGAGGCGCACTTCATCCGCACCTTCCGGGCCACCTTCGGCGAGACCCCGCACCGCTACCTGCAACGACGTCGGGTGGAACGGGCGATGTCGATGCTGGTGGAGACCGACTGGGACGTCACCGAGATCTGTTACGCCGTCGGGTTCAGCAGTCTCGGCTCGTTCAGCCGTACCTTCCGGCAGATCGTCGGCGAGTCGCCCACCGGATACCGCAGCAGCCGGTCGGCGGGCGACGGGCCGGTGCCGAGTTGCTTCGCCAAGGCCTGGACCAGGCCCAGCAGTTTTGGATAAGCAGCAGGTCAGGGGCCTGGCATAGCGTTCCCGGCATGACGATGAACGCGATCACCCGGTCCCAGCTCTACGTCCTCGACCAGGACGAGGCGCTCGACTTCTATGTCGGCAAGCTGGGCTTCGAGGTCAATACCGACCAGGATCTGGGCTTCATGCGGTGGCTGACGGTCAACGTGCCCGGCGATCCGCAGCGGGAGGTGCTGCTGGAGAAGCCCGGCCCGCCCGCGCTGGACCCGGCGACCGCCGAGCAGGTCCGGGAGCTGCTGACCAAGGGCGCGATCGGCGGGTGGCTGAGCATCACCACCGACGACGCCCACAAGACGTACGAGGATCTGGTCGGCAAGGGCGTCGACATCACCGACGAGCCGACCGAGCGCCCGTACGGCATCGACTTCGGCATCCGGGACCCGTTCGGCAACCGGATCCGCATCGGCCAGATGTTCCCCCGGGCCTGAGGGCGGCGTGGCCGGGAAGCGCGGGTTACGCTCGCGCCTCCCGAGCCTGACGAGGTGGCGACGGGTGTGCGGCTGCTCTACCTGGCCCGGCACGGCGAGCAGGAGGGTCGTGCGGCCGACGGTGGGCTCTGCGCCCGGGGCCGCCGGAATACCGGGTGTGGGCGGCGTGGTCGGCGGCTACCGTCGCCCGATGACCACGCCGAGTTTTCCCGATCTGCCGAAGTGTGAGTTCGCCTTTCCCGGTCCGCTGCGCGACCAGCTCGTCGCCGCCGTGCTCAGCGGGGAGAAGACCTCCACCACCGGGCTGCTCCAGGATTACGAGCGTGACGGTGAGCCGTTGCCCGTCGTGGGTGACCGGGCGGTGGTGGTCGACTCCGCCGACCGTCCGGTCGCGGTGATCGAGTTGACCGAGGTACGGCTGGTCCGGCTCGGTGACGTCGACCTCGATCACGCCCGGGACGAGGGCGAGGGGTACGACTCGGTGGCGGCCTGGCGGGCCGGCCATGAGGGGTACTGGCACGGGTCGGACTATCTGGGCTGGCTCGGTGACCCCGGGTTCCGGGTGGACGACGACACCGTCGCCGTGGCCGAGCGTTTCCGGGTGGTCGGGTGAGGCTGGCCGGTCAGCCGGTGGGCTGTTCCAGCTCGTCGCGTACCGCCAGGAAGTCCTCCTTGCGGTCGGGCTGCTTGGTGGCGGTCAGGAAGACCACCACCCCGGCGATCTCCGGGTCGGCCCAGGCGCAGGCGGTGAGATGACCCTCGTCGGCGGTCCGGCCCCGCCCGCAGCGGGCCTCGCCGCCGAACCGGCCGAACTCCACCGTCCTGAGCTTCGGAATCCGGTACGGCTTGAGTAGTCGGGCCAGGGTGGCCTGCGGGTCGGTGATCCGGCCCGAGACGGCGCTCACGATGATCGTCTCGGGGCCGTTCCGGCCCCGGCCGTACGTTCTCTCGACGGTGCTGGTGGCCGGGCTGGCCTCCTGGGCCAACTCGTTCAGCCGGAACCGGGGCAGTCCGGCCGGCAGCGGGGCACCCGAGCGGGGCAGACCGAGCAGGGTGTCCGGGGTCCGCAGCGTCCGTGCCGCCGCTGTCGGGGCGGGGTCCGCCGGCTGCCCGGCGTCGGCCACCGCGCAACCGGAGACCAGGACGGCGGCGACCACCGCCGGCAGCACCCCGGCCAGGCCGACCGGTCGACGCGCACCGGCCTGGTGACGCACCCCGGCCAGGCCGACCGGTCGACGCGGGCCGGCCTGGTGGCGCACCTCGGCCGGGCCGACCGGTCGACGCGCACCGGCCGGGCTGGCCGGGCGGCGCGGATCGGCCGGGTCGAGCGGGCGGCGCGGACCGGCGGGTCGTCTCTTCGGCACAACGCTCCTCGCGGGAATCGGAGCGGGTAGGTTATCCGACCAGTGTCGCCCCGGTTTGTCGTCGGTCCCCCGATTTCACGGTGGGCGGTTCTCCGGTCCGGGGCGGCGGAATCGGGTGTGGTCGGGCACCGCACCCGGGGTCGGGTGCGGTGCCCGCTCGGAGGGTCGACGGCCACCGCGTCGGTGGTCAGCCGGTCGTGGTGGTCTTCAGCAGCAGGGCGGCCAGTTGGGGTGCGGCGGCCGGCGGTTGCGGACCGCTCGGGCAGTCGGACCACTCGACGATGCGGGTCCCGACGGTGAGTTGGTAGGAGTAGGTGTCCGCGCAGCGGCCGTCGGGCGGGCCGCCGCGGCTGCGGGTGGCCGGGCCGGTGAGCGTCCGGAGCTGGTCGAGCTGTGCCGGGGTGAGCTGGCCGGTACGGGTCGTGCCGGCCCGGTCGGTCGTGGTCCACCGACCGTCGGGCTCGACGGTCACCGTGTCGCGGTTCCCGGCGAAACCTCCGGAGCGGGTCAGGGTGACCCGGTCGACGGTGGTGGCGGACCCGGTGCCCCCGGGGCCCCGCGTGGTGCCGGCTTGGGTCGTCGCGCCCGGGGTGACGCCACCGGCTGCGGCGGTCGGAGCGGCGGGGGTGGTGGTGGTCGGGGTGCCGGGGGTGGTGGCCGTCCCGGTGGGGGCGGTGGACGGCGTCGCGGGTGAGCCCGGGTCACTCGCTGAGCAGCCGGTCAGCAGGCCGAGGGAAACCGTGATCGTGGTCAGGACCAGGGCGGATGATCTCATGCCGTTCCGACGCGCATCGACGTCAATCGGTTCCCTGGGCAAGGTGCCTCCTCCGTTCGGCCAGTGTCGTGTCATGGAACCGTTCCATCCCTTCTCTTTTCTTCGATGTATCGCTATATCTACATGCGTGACCACCCCCGTCACATCTTTCCCTTGCCAGGAGGGCACGTGAAAAGACCCCTCGCCGCCGTCAGCACAGCTCTGCTCACCAGCGGATTGCTGACCTGCGTCGCCACCGCAGCGCAGGCGGCCCCGGCCGCCCCCGCTCCGGACACCGCCCCTGCCGCCCGCGCCGAGAGTCTGCTGCGCAGCAACCCCGGTGCCGTGCAGGGCGCCAGCGGAGAGGCCTACCAGGCCGTCCGCACCAAGGTCGACGCCAACGGCGCCGCGCACGTCCGCTACACCCGCACCTACCAGGGTCTGCGGGTGTACGGCGGTGACTTCGTCATCCACACCGCGCCCAACGGGACCCTCGCCGGCACCTCGGTCGGCCTGTCCGCTCCGCTCGCCCTGGGCACCACCGCCAAGATCAGCCCGGCGGCGGCCAAGGCGACGGCCCGCAAGGCGTTCTCCGGCAAGATCACCGAGGTGGGTACGCCGGAACTGTTCGTCGACGCCACCTCCGGTAAGGGCCGGCTCGCCTGGGAGACCGTGCTGTCCGGCTGGAAGGCCGACCAGCAGACCCCGTCGAAGCTGCACGTCATCACCGACGCCAGCACCGGCCGGGTCATCGGCGCGCACGACGAGATCGAGTCCGTGGTCGGCAGCGGCCAGGGCATCTACACCGGCTCGGTCAGCATCGACACCACGCTCTCCGGCAGCACCTACCAGATGATCGACCCGTCGCACGGCAACGGCCGCACCTGCGACATGAACAACGGCACCAGCACCTGCACCACGTTCACCGACGCCGACAACGCCTGGGGCGACGGCACCAACACCAACCGGCAGTCCGCCGGCGTCGACGCCCACTTCGGTGCGGCCAAGACGTTCGACTACTTCAAGAACGTGCACGGCCGCAACGGCATCTTCGGCAACGGCACGGGTGTGCCCAGCCGGGTGCACTACGGCCGCAACTACGTCAACGCCTTCTGGGACGGCGCCCAGATGACCTACGGCGACGGCGCCAGCAACTCCCGGCCGCTGGTCTCCCTCGACGTGGCCGGCCACGAGATGAGCCACGGCGTCACCGAGGCCGTCTCCGGCCTGGTCTACTCCGGCGAGTCGGGCGGCCTCAACGAGGCCACCAGCGACATCTTCGGCAACATGGTCGAGTTCTACGCCGCCGCGCCGAGCGACCCGGGCGACTACCAGGTCGGCGAGAAGATCAACATCAACGGCAACGGCACCCCGCTGCGCTACATGTACAACCCGTCGCTGGACGGCTCGTCCGACTCGTGCTGGAGCACCAGCACCAAGAACAAGGACGTGCACTACTCCTCCGGCGTCGGCAACCACTTCTTCTTCAACCTCGCCGAGGGCACCGGTGCCACGTCGTACGGCACCTCGCCGGTCTGCGGCTCCGCCCCGGCGGTCACCGGCATCGGCCGGGAGAAGGCCGAGAAGATCTGGTTCCGCGCCCTGGACGTGTACTTCACCTCCAACACGTCGTACGTCAACACCAGCACCCCGGCCAACACCGCCCGCGCGTACAGCCTCAAGGCGGCGACCGACCTGTACGGCAGCTGCTCCACGGAGTACAAGGCCGTCCAGGCGGCGTGGACCGCGGTCAACGTCGCCGGCAGCGACGCCCCCTGCTCCTCCACCGGTAACGACTTCTCCGTCTCGCTCTCCCCGACCTCCGGTTCGGTGACCGCGGGCGGTTCGGTCGCCACCACCGTCGCCACCGCGACCACCAGCGGCACCGCGCAGACCGTGACGTTCTCCGCGTCCGGCCTGCCGACCGGCGCGACCGCGTCGTTCAGCCCGGCCTCGGTGACCTCGGGCGCCTCGTCGACCCTGACCATCGCCACCTCGGCCAGCACCCCGGCCGGCAGCTACCCGGTGACGGTCACCGGCACCGGCGCGGTGGCCCACTCGGCCAGCTACACGCTGATCGTGAGCAGCGTCGGTGGCAGCTGCACCGCCGGCCAGCTCCTGGGCAACCCCGGCTTCGAGTCGGGCAACACGGTCTGGGCGGCCAGCACGGGCGTCATCGGGCAGAACGGCGCCAGCCAGCCCACCCACGGTGGCACCTGGAACGCCTGGCTGGGCGGCACCGGTGGCACCCTGACCGAGACGCTCTCCCAGTCGGTGAGCGTGCCGGCCGGCTGCTCGACGTACAACTTCAGCTTCTGGCTGCACATCGACACCCGGGAGGTCAGCTCCACCACCGCGTACGACAAGCTGACCGTGCAGGTGCTCAACTCCTCCGGCACCGTGCTGGCGACCCTTGCGACCTACTCGAACCTGAACAAGGCCACCGGGTACACCCAGCGCTCGTTCTCGCTGGCCGCGTACGCCGGCCAGAGCGTGACCCTGAAGTTCACCGGCACCGAGGACGCCTCGCTGCGGACGTCCTTCGTGGTCGACGACACCGCGCTCGACGTCTCCTGACCTGATCGTCGTGCCAGCGGGCCCGACGGCCACCCCTCCCGGGTGGTCGTCGGGCCCGCGCCGTTATGGTCGCCGCACCGACGCGGCACGTGCCGGTGCGGCGACGAGAGGGGTGGTGGCGGTGTCGGACGCGGAGTTGACCGTCGGGGTGACCGGCGCGGTGGCGACGGTGACGATCCGGAACCCGGGCCGGCGCAACGCGATGACCCCGGCCATGTGGCGTCGGCTGCCGGTGCTGCTGGACGGGCTGGAGTCCGACCCGGCCGTGCGCGCCCTGGTGCTCACCGGTGCCGACGGGGCGTTCTGCGCCGGTGCCGACCTCGGCACCCTCGACGAGCTGCTGGACGAGCACGGGGACGCGGGCATCGCGGTCGCCGCCGAGGAGCGGTTGGCGGCGTTCGCCAAGCCCACCGTCGCGGCGGTGCAGGGCCCCTGTGTGGGTGGTGGTTGTCTGCTCGCGGTCGCCTGTGACCTGCGGATCATCGCCCCGGACGCCCGTTTCGGGGTGCCGCCGGCCCGGCTCGGGCTGGTCTATCCGGCACCCAGCACCCGACGGTTGACCCGGCTCGTCGGCCCGTCCACGGCCAAGTTCCTGATCTTCACCGCCGAGTTGATCGACGCCGAACGGGCGCTGCGGGTCGGCCTGGCCGACGAGGTGGCCGACGACCTGACCGGCCGGGTCACCGCGATCACCGCCGCCATCGCCGCGCGCTCCCAGCTCAGCGTCGCCGCCGCCAAGGAGATCATCGACGACCGGGCCGGACCGGCCAGGATCGCCTGGTGGCACCGCAAGGTGCAGGACAGCGGCGAGGCCCGGGAGGGCGTCGCCGCCCACCACGAACGCCGCCCACCCGACTTCCCCTGGTCTCCGACGGGCGTTCACTGACCGTCAGTCACCCCGACTGCCAACGGCGGGTGGTGAGGCCGGTGGGATGGTGAGGGCCGGCGGGCGTCGCGCCGGGGCGTACCCGACGCGACCCCCTGTGCCCGCCGGCCGGTCCCGTCACCGCCCGGCGAGGCTCGCCCAGCTCGGCGTCGCCGGCTCCCGCCGCAGCGGCATGCCGGCCTCGGCCGGCGTCCGGTCCCCCTTACGCTGGTTGCACCCGTAGCAGGCGGCGGTGGTGTTCCGCCAGGTGTTCCGGCCGCCGCGCGAGCGGGGCAGCACGTGGTCCACGGTGCCGGCCAGCCCGCCGCAGTACGCGCACCGCCCACCGTCGCGGCGCAACACCCCCGCCCGGGACCAGGCCGGCCCGGCGCTGAACCGCCAACGGGTGACGACGTACCGGACGAGGCGGACCACCCGGGGGACGGGGAAGACCCCGATCACCCGGTCCGGCTCGGCCTCGTGGATCTCGGCGACCCGACGGCACAGCATCCGGATCGCATGTTGGACGGTGACCCGGTGCAGCGGGCCGAGGTCGGCGTTGATGACGAGGACGGCGTCCACCGGGCTCTCCCCTCACGGTCGGCGGTCGATCGGTCTGTCGGGCCGGTCGGCGGGGCCGCCCGTCCGGAGTGGGACCGGGTCGGACGGGCCCACTGCCGGGTCCTGGTGTCGGCCCCGGACGACGAAGGCCGCCCGGTCCTCAGGTGGGACGGGGCGGCCGGCGCGTACGGGCACGCGTCAGTCGGGATTCCCGTCCCGGGGGTGTTCGGCTCGGTAACCGTCGATGGGTAGCGTCGACCACGCGCTGGTGTGGTGCGGCGACGTCATGGCGTGCTCCCGGTTCGACTGGTTGACCTTGCGCGGACCACGGTAGGCGTGGCGCTGAGGGCGGGCAACGCATTTCGATGCCCAGGCTGCTCCAGGCCCCGCACCCGACGCGGGTCGACCGGAGCCCCGCCCTGCTGCCACCCCGCCGTGGGGCGGCCGCGCGCCCACGCGGCGACCCCGCCGACGGCTACGGGCAGGTCGACCGGGCGGTGCCGGGGCGGCCATGTGCAGACCGGTCGATGCCGTGGGCAGGTTACGAGCGGACCGACCAGACGGTGACGTCGACCGAGGCCGGCTGCGCCTGGTAGCGGTTGTGGTCGATCCGGACGTAGTTGACCACCGTCGGGTCGCCCGGGTCCGGCTGGCAGTAGGTGACCGGGGTGGGTTCGAGCTGTTCGAGGTCGATGCTCGAATACCGCTGCGCCTTCGGGTTGCGGCAGCCCTCATAGCTGAGGTCGGTCGGGTCGTCGGTCCAGTTGTAGAGGGCGAGCTGGTGGTCCTTCCCCTGGAAGATCAGGGTGCCCGCACCGGTGCCCTTCGCCAGTCGGGGCTTCGGCAGGAAGTAGACCGAGTCCCCGTCGAGCAGCTTCCAGTGCGGCGCGTCCTTCGGCGGCACCCAGTCCGGCCCGACCGGCCCGGGGGTGGGCGCCGGCCGGGTCGTGGGGGTCGGGCCGGGGCCGGCCGTGGGCCCGTCCGGCCCGGGGGTCGGGATCGCCGGGGTGGTGGTGGGCGTCGCCCCGGACGGATCGACGGTGGGTGTCGGCCCGACCGGGGTCGCCGTGACGCTGGGGTCGGCCGACGAGGCGTCGACGGAGGTCGTGGGGGAGGCGCTGCGCGCGTCCGGCGTGCGGTCCGTCGGCCAGGAGAACACGGCCACCGTACCGACGATCACCAGCAGCAGCGCGGCGATCCCCGCCGGCAGCCGCCAGCGTCGCCAGCGGCGGCGCAACCCCGGTGCCGACGGAGTGGGGTCTGCTCCGGTCGGTGCGTCGGACGCGGGCGGGGTCGGCCCCGGCGGCAGGGCGGCGGCGTCCGCCGCCGCCCGGGACAGCCGTGGGTCGATCGCGCTGAACAGGGACAACAGCCCGAGCGCGCTCGCGGCGAAGACGCCGGCCAGGCCCACCAGGGCATTGGCCTTGTCGACCCCGATCCGCCAGGCCAGCACCGCCACCCCGATGGCGGCCACGGTGAGCAACGTGTAGGCCTTTCGCGGTCCCGTCATGCGAATCATGGTGGCCGGGGGCGACGGGACACGGTGTCGGGTAGGCGACGCTGCGTGCTCGCCGGGTGACATCGGGACCTTCGGCCGACCGGAGGCACCCGGGACGGCGTGACGACGGGACCTTTGGCCACCGTCGGACGGGTCCTTGCGCCCCACCGCCGAGACGGCCGTCGATGGATGCTGAGGGTGTCCGAGACGCCGCCAACCGCCGAGGTGAAACATGTCGACCGAACTCGCCACCACGATCGACGCCCTGGTCGCCGCCGGCCTCAAAGCCCTGGCCGACTACGACCGGTACGACCAGGAGCAGATCGACCACATCGTCCGCAAGGCGTCGGTGGCCGCGCTGGACCGGCACGCCGCCCTCGCCCAGCTCGCCGTCGCCGAGACCGGTCGGGGGGTGTTCGAGGACAAGGCGGTGAAGAACATCTTCGCCTGCGAACACGTCACGCACAGCATGGCGAAGACCCGTACCGTCGGGGTGATCAGTCGGGACGAGATCAGCGGCATCGTCGAGATCGCCGACCCGGTGGGCGTGGTCGCCGGGATCACCCCGGTCACCAACCCCACCTCGACCACCATCTTCAAGGCGCTGCTGGCGCTCAAGACCCGCAACCCGATCATCTTCGCCTTCCACCCGGCGGCGCAGCGGTGCAGCGTCGAGGCCGCCCGCACGGTACGCGACGCGGCGGTCGCCGCCGGAGCGCCCGAGCACTGCATACAGTGGATCGAGGAGCCGTCGGTCGAGGCGACCACCGCGCTGATGCACCACCCCGGGGTCGCCACCATCCTCGCCACCGGCGGCAACGCCATGGTCCGGGCCGCCTACTCGGCGGGGAAGCCGGCGCTCGGTGTGGGCGCGGGCAACGTGCCGGCCTGGATCGAGGCGAGCGCCAAGCTCAAGCGCGCGGTCAACGACATCGTGCTGTCCAAGTCGTTCGACAACGGCATGATCTGCGCCTCCGAGCAGGCCGTCATCCTCGACGCGGCGATCCACGACGCCGCCATCGACGAGTTCCGCACCCTGCACGCCCACCTGGCGACCCCGGCGGAGAAGGAGAAGCTGGAGGCGCTGCTGTTCCCCGCCGGGAAGCTCAACCCCGACGTGGTGGGCCGGACGGCCGCCTGGATCGCCGACGCCGCCGGGATCACCGTCGCCCCGGACACCTCGATCATCCTGGTCGCGGTCGACCGGGTCGGCCCCGACGAGCCGCTGACCCGGGAGAAGCTCTGCCCGGTGCTGGCCGTGCTGCGCGCCGACAGCCGCGAGCAGGGCCTACGGTACGCCGAGCAGATGGTCGAGTTCCACGGGCTCGGGCACAGCGCGGTCATCCACACCGCCGACGAGGAGCTGGTGGAGGAGTTCGGCCGCCGGGTCAAGGCAGTCAGGATCATCTGGAACTCGCCGGCCTCGCAGGGCGGCATCGGCGACATGTACAACGCGTTCCTGCCGTCGCTGACGCTGGGCTGCGGCAGCTACGGGCGTACCTCGGTGTCGGACAACGTCTCGGCGGTGAACCTGCTCAACATCAAGCGGATCGGCCGGCGGAACAACAACATGCAGTGGTTCAAGGTCCCGTCGAAGATCTTCTTCGAGGCGAACGCGATCCGCTACCTCGCCGAGATGCCCGACGTGCACCGGGTCACCGTGGTCACCGACGCCACCATGACCCGGCTCGGCTTCGTCGACCGGATCAACCGGGTGCTGCAACGCCGCCCCGAGCGGATCGCCCTCCAGATCATCGACGACGTGGAACCCGAGCCGAGCGTCGACACCGTCGACCGGGGGGCCGCGCTGATGCGGGCCTTCCGCCCCGACACCATCGTCGCCCTCGGCGGCGGCTCGGCGATGGACGCGGCCAAGGTGATGTGGCTGCGCTACGAGCACCCGGACGTGGTCTTCGACGACATGCGGGAGAAGTTCTTCGACATCCGCAAGCGCGCCTTCACCTTCCCCACCCTCGGCGCGCTGGCCCGGCTGGTCTGCGTACCGACCACGTCGGGCACGGGCGCGGAGGTGACCCCGTTCGCGGTGATCACCGACCACCGGACCGGCAAGAAGTACCCGCTGGCCGACTACGCGCTCACCCCGACCGTGGCGATCGTCGACCCGGTGCTGACCGCCAGCATGCCGGCGACCATCGCCGCCGACAGCGGCTTCGACGCCCTCACCCACGCCATCGAGGCGTACGTGTCGGTGTACGCGAACGACTTCACCGACGGGCTCGCCCTGCACGCCATCCGGCTGATCTTCGGCAACCTGGAACGGGCGGTGGTCGACGCCGACCCCGAGGCGCGGGAACGGATGCACAACGCGGGCACCATCGCCGGGATGGCGTTCGGCAGCGCCTTCCTCGGCATCGTGCACGCCATGTCGCACACCCTCGGTGCGACGTTCCACATCGCCCACGGCCGGACCAACGCGGTGCTGCTGCCGCACGTGATCCGCTACAACGGCACCGTCCCGGCGAAGCTGTCCGGCTGGCCGCGTTACGAGAGCTACCGGGCCCCGGAACGGTTCGCCGACATCGCCAAGCTGCTCGGCCTGCCGGCGGGCACCCCGGCGCAAGGGGTGGCGTCGCTGGCCGAGGCGGTGGAACGGCTGCGCGACGCGGTCGGCATCGAACCGTCGTTCGCCGCGATCGGTGTCGACCGGGCGGCGTTCGAGGCGGCGCTGCCACAGCAGGCCCTCAACGCCTACGAGGACCAGTGCGCCCCGGCGAACCCCCGGATGCCGATGCTCGACGACATGCAGCAGCTCATGCGGGACGCCTACCAGGGCACGTCGCGCTGACCGGGTGGCCCGACAGCCCGCCCGGCCAGGGGACCGGGCGGGTTCGGCGGGCGGTTCACTTCCCGGCGAGCAGTCCCCGGGGGCGGATCGAGCGGACCGGCTCGGTGGCGGCCCCGGCGGCGCGCAGGATGTGGTTGGCGGCGATGATCCCGGTCGCCGCCGACCGTTCCATCAACGCGCTGGGGAAGTCGGTGCCGATGCCGTCCCCGGCCAGGTAGAGGCCCTCGGCGTCGGTGCGTACCCCCGGCCGGCCGGGGTGGCTGCCCGGGGTGAACGCCGGGGCCTGCGCCTCGACCCGGGCGCGCAGCTCACGGACGCCCAACCCGGCGACCTCCGGCCAGAGCGTGACCAGTTCGGTGCGCATCCGTTCGGCCAGTTCCTCGGCCGGCACCCCCTCGTCGCAGGCGTACGCGTGCAGCTCCACCACCGCGCCGCCGGTGCGTTGCGCCCAGCGCCGGGACTCGTTCTCCAACCGGTGGTAGAGGGTCACCGAGTCCAGGGTGGGCTGGCGGGACACCCCGCTGAACACCGCCCGGTCGGCCCGGACGTCCCCGTCGAGCCAGTACCGCGCCACCGCGTACGGCGGGCCGGGCCGACCGAACGCGGGCATCCGCGCCACCAGCTCGGGCGCCACCGCGACCAGGCCGGGGGAGGCGTCGACCAGCGCCGCCAACGCGGGCGGGTCGACGGCCAGCACCACCTGCCCGGCGGGGTGGACCGTGCCGTCGGCGGTGGTCACCCGCCAGCCGTCCGGCTCCCGGTCCAGCCGGGCGACCGCCGAGGCGGTGTGCACCCGGCCGCCGTGCTGCTCCACGTACCGGGTCAGTGGCTGCCAGATCGCCGTGGCGTAGTCCTCGTCGGGGCAGTCGAACGCCAACCCCTCCGGGTTGCCCAGCAGATAGAAGTGGAACTGGGCGATCATCTCGGCGGCCGACATCTCGGTCTCGTGGTTGAAGAACGAGTGCGAGAAGACCTCGAACAGCATCGCCCGCGCCCGGTCGGGCAGCTTCAGCGAGGCGAGCAGCGCGTCGGCGGTGGTGTCGTCGAACTCGGCGTAGGTGCGCACCGGGTCGTAGCTGAGCAGCGGCAGCGCGGCGTCCCGGTCCATGGTGCGCAGGTCGGCCAGGCGCAGGCTGGGGCTGCGCAGCAGTAACGCGAGCAGGTTGGCCGGCGGGGCCGGGGGCAGCCGGCCGAACTCCTCGGTGGGCCACTGCGCGGACAGGATCGGATAGCCGGGGATCGGCTTGAGGAAACCGAGCGTCGGATCGACCCGCCGCAGGATCGACCGCCAGTTGTAGTACTGCCGGAAGAACGCGTGGAAGCCGTGCTCGTTGACCTGGCTGCCGTCGGCGAGCGCCTCCGGCCACGCGCCGAGCCGGCCACCCAGCGTCGGCGCGGCCTCCAGCACCGTCACGTCCACCCCGCGTTCGGCGAGCACCACCGCCGCCGACATGCCGGCGATCCCGCCGCCCACCACCACGGCCGTGGTCGGCCGGACCACCCGGGGGGCGCCACCCCCGCCCGGGTCCACCACATGCTCGCGTACGCCGATGAGCCGGCCCAGCTTCTGCGACAGCGCCATGTGCACCTTCCGACCCGAGGGACCCCCAGTCTGCCCGACCAGGCCCGATCCGGCCCGGTCAGACCGGTGCGGTGCCGCCACCGGAGTCGTCGGCGGGGTTCGGCCGCCCGGCGGCGAACGGGGGACGGTCGGACGGCGGCCAGACGTACTCCAGATCGGACGGCACGTCGCCGAACTGCGGGCGGTAGTGCTCCGGGTCCTTGCGCAGCAGCGCCGACCGGTGGCTGCGGTGCAGGTCCTCACGACCCAGCCAGGGTGGCAACTCACCGGCGGCGGCCAGCTCGGCCTGGCTGCGGACCCGGCCGTCGCCCCGGGCGGCGGTCAGGTCGGTGACCAGGGTCGACGCGCAGGTGTCCGCCCGGCCCGCCGCCGACCAGACCGCGCACACGTCCAGCCCGTACCGGGTCAGCGCCTCCTCGTAGCCGGCCCACATCTTCACCGCCGGGTGGTTGCGCCAGCCGTACCCCGGCCGGGTCAGCCCGCGCAGCACCTGGAGCGCCTCCACCCGCTGCTTGCCCAGCCGCCGCTGGTCGAGGGACCGCGCGCTGGCCAGAAAGTCCGGGTACGGCAGGAACGTCTGCACGCCCGCTGCTCTACCCGCCGCCACGCCCACCATGCCTGCCTGACCGACCGGTACCGTCCGGTGCGCGCACCAGGGCTGCGTCCCCGGCGACCGGCTGGCTACCATCCGGGCATGGCCGAACCCCTGCGGGACCGGGCCCGGCGCGCGACCGGCTGGCGGTTACGGATGAACGGCGACACCCGTCCGCACTACGTGGTCTGCGGCAACGACCCGCTGGCGTACTGGGTGGTCCGGGCGCTGCTCGGCACCGAGCTGGCCCACGGCCGGGTGCGGATCACCCTGGTGGTGCCGGAGCGCCGCCGCTCGGAGGGCCCCGACGGGCGGGACGTCGACGGGGTGCAGGTGATCCGGGCCGACCGGCTCGACGAGGCCACCTTCCACCGGGCCGGCCTGGCCGGGGCGGACGGGTTGGCCCTGCTGCACCAGGACGACGTGGGCAACATGCACGCCGCGCTCTGCGCGCAGGAGGTGGAGCCCCGGCTGCGCCTGGTGGTCCGGATGTTCAACACCAGCCTCGCCAACGGCCTGCGGCAGCTCTTCCCCGACTCGGCGGTCCTCTCCGACGCCTCGATGGCCGCCCCGGCGTTCGTCGCCGCCGCCCTCGGTGAGGTGGCCCCGACCCACTTCCGGCACGGCGGTCGCACGCTCTACGTGGCCCGCCGCGCCGACGTCCGCCCCGCCGACGTGGTCTGCGGGTTGGCCGTCACCACCGATCCGGACCTGGTCCGGGTGCTGCCCGCCGACGAGAAGGCCGCCGACGTGGTGCTCGCCGAGGCGACCGGGCAGCCCGCCGGCACCGAGCTGGCGGCCCGCCGGCTGGTCCGGGCCCGACGTCGCCGCCGACCCCTGGCGGTGCTGCTGCGGGCGGTCCGCAGCTTCGCCACCCGCAAGATCGGCATCGCGGTGCTGACCCTGCTCGGGGTGATCGCCCTGCTCGGCTGGCTCAACGCCCGTGCGGTCGCGGTGAGCTGGACGGAGGCGCTCTACCTGACCCTGGTCACCACGCTCAGCGGCCAGGACCCGGACGTCACCAAACCGGCCGCCGCCCAGATCATGCAGGTGGTGCTCAACCTGGCCGGGCTGGCGCTGATCCCGCTGATCACCGCCGTGGTGGTCGACGGCATCGTCAACGCCCGGCTGGCCCTGCACGCCGGGCGCATCCAGCCGGAACGCGCCGGGCACGTGGTGGTCGTCGGGCTGGGCAACATCGGTACCCGGGTGATGGCGCAACTGCACGACTTCGGCGTCGAGGTGGTGGCGATCGACCGCAGTGCCGAGGCGCGGGGTGCGGCGCTGGCCCGGCGGCTGGGCGTACCGCTGATCGTCGGGGACGCCGCCCGGGAGGAGACGTTGCTCTCGGCCTCGGTGGAACACTGCCAGGCGCTGGTGGTGGTCTCCACCGACGACGGGGTCAACCTGCGGGCCGCGCTCAACGGCCGGGCGCTCAACCCGGAGCTGCGGGTGGTGCTGCGGCTCTTCGACGGCGACTTCGCCGAACGCATCCAGCGGGCGTTCGGCATCGGCATCTCACGCAGCGTGTCCTACCTGGCTGCCCCGTCCTTCGCCGCCGCCCTGCTGGACCGGGCGGTCATCGCCACCATCCCGGTCGACCGGCACGCCCTGCTGGTGGTGGAGGTGCCGGTGGTGGCCGGTGCCGCGCTGGACGGCCGCCCGCTCGGCGCGGTGGCCCGCCCCGGCGAGGTGCGCCTGCTGGCCCATTCCCGGGTCGGGCAGAAGACCGACTGGCGGGCGGACCCCCGGATGGTGATCTCGGCGGGGGACCGGCTGACCGTGGTGGCCCGCCGGGCCGGGCTGGCCGCCCTGCTCCGCGAGACCACCCCGCCGCCACCGGCCCCGCCGCCGTCCGCCGGGGTGCCGGCCTCGCGTGATCCGCAGGAGTGACTAGCGGGGGCGCAGGGCGTACCAGAGCGCGCCGAGGGCGAGCACCCCGAAACCGGCGAGGACGCTGGCGGCCGGCAGGTTGACCGCGAGCAGCAGGCAGCCGACCAGCCCCAGCGCGGCGAGCGCCCGGACGGGCACCCGTCGGGTCGGGTCCGGGCCCAGGGTCCACGCGGCGGCGTTGGTGATCGCGTAGTAGACCAGCACCGTGCAGCTGGAGAAGCCGATCGCGCCCCGGACGTCGCCGAGCGCCACCACCGCGACCACCACGGCGGCCACGGTCAGCTCCGCGCGGTGCGGGACGGAGTGCACCGGGTGTACGGCGGCCAGCGCCCCCGGCACGTCCCGGCGGCGGGCCATCGCCAGCAGGGTGCGACCCACCCCGGCGAGCAGGGAGAGCAGCACCCCGGTCACCGCCACCGTGGCCCCGGCCCGGACCACCCAGGCCAGGCCGGGCAGCCCCGCGACGGTCACCACGTCGGCCAGCGGCGCGACGGAGGCGGCCAGCCGGTCGGGGCCGAGCACGCCGACGGCGACCACGGCGAGGACCAGGTAGACCGCCAGCACCACCCCGAGGGCCAGCGGCACCGCCCGGGGGATCGTGCGGGCCGGGTCGCGGACCTCCTCACCGAGGGTGGCGATCCGGGCGTACCCGGCGAAGGCGAAGAAGAGCAGCCCGGCGGCGGTGAGCACGCCCCGGGCCGTACCGCCGCCCTCGGCGAGCCGGTCGAACCGGACGTCCCCGGCGGTCAGGCCGGTCACCGCGACCAGGGCCAGCACCGCCAGCACCACGACCACCAGCACCTTCGTGGCGGCGACCGTGCGGGTGACGCCGCGCAGGTTCACCCCGGTCACCGCGAGCACCGCGCCGACCGCGACCAGCCGGGCCTGCCCCGGCCACAGGTACGCCCCGATGGTCAACGCCATCGCCGCGCAGCTCGCCGTCTTGCCGACCACGAAACCCCAACCGGCGAGGAACCCGGCGAACGGGCCGAGGCGCTCCCGGCCATAGACGTAGCTGCCGCCCGATTCCGGGTAGCGGGCCGCCAGCCGGGCCGAACTGGTCGCGTTGCAGTAGGCGACGAACCCGGCCAGCGCCAGCGCCACCAGCAGCCCGGCCCCACCGGCTGCGGCGGCGGCCGGGGCGAAGACCACGAACACGCCCGCGCCGAGCATCGCCCCGAGCCCGACCACCACCGCATCGGGTACGCCCAACCGCCGGCTCAGTCGATCCACCAGCGCAGGTTAGAGACCGGAGGTGAACGGGTGGTACCCGGCGCGCAGCCGGTCAGGAGCAGATGCTGAAGCTCGCGTAGGTGTACGAGAGGAGTTGCCACTCCAGGTCGGGGCCGAGGCTCATGTCCCACCTGCCGTCGGAGCGGCGATCGAAGTAGATGAAGTTGGTGCCGGCACCGTCGTAGTAGAACCACGACTCGTAGACGCTGAGGCGGGTTGCCGCCTTGGCCAGGGTCCCGGAGCCGACCACGCCGTCGCTGCGTAGGCCCCGGTCGCTCTGCCACTTCGTCGTGGCGGAGGTCGTGACCGGCCCGAACCGACAGTCGATTCCGGAGCGGTCGAGATAGCCGTCGGCCCACAGGATCATCTGCCACATGGCGACGACGTTGCTGTGCGGGCGCG
Organism: Micromonospora sp. NPDC049257; assembly: GCF_040678915.1. Taxonomy (NCBI): domain Bacteria; kingdom Bacillati; phylum Actinomycetota; class Actinomycetes; order Micromonosporales; family Micromonosporaceae; genus Micromonospora; species Micromonospora sp. NPDC049257. The sequence continues at coordinate 160,131 of NZ_JBFAQU010000005.1, read as the reverse complement.
TCGAGGCGGAGACGGGGCCCTCATCCGCCCAGTCGTCCGCCCATGCCCCCGCACCCGCGACGTACCCCTGGCTGACGGAAGCCGACGCCGGCGCTGCGGAAATGGCGAGAGCGCCGAGCACGGCGACGACCACCGCCGTCGCGACGACCCTGATGCGCAGAAACATGGGTATCCCCCTCTGACTGCCGGACGGGCTCCGCTGGACACAGGCTTGACGATTTCTCGTCCGTTGTCAGGCAGCCTTCCGTCGTCAGGAAGGCGGGAAGCGGACAGCTGGCCCGGGGCCGGGTGGGGCGACCATCCTCGTATCCCCCGCTCCGCTCTGCCGGGGCGAGGCGTCGGGTCCGCAACCGGACGACAGCGCGGCCCAGTTAGGCGTCGGCGGTGAACGGACGGTCCCGGCCGCGCAACCGGGCCGGTAACGGCAGGTCGTCCCAGGGGACGCGGCGCAGCAGCCGGTCCAGCAGCAGCCCCAGCAGCAGCCCGGCCACCGAGTCGGTCAACCAGTGCCAGCCCAGGTAGGTGGTGGTGCACAGGACCACCAGCGGCGGCACCACCCGCACGGCGGTGACCAGTCGGGTGGGCATCCGCCGGCCCACCGTGCGCAGCAGTGGGACGAGCAGCAGGGCGAGCACGCCGTACCAGACGATCGCGTTGGCCACGTGCCCCGACGGGTACGACTGGGCGTAGCGGACCGGCAGGTCGTGCTGGAACAGCGGCAGGGTCTGCTCCGGTGACAGGAAGGGTTCCTTGACGCTGGCGCTCGGGGCCGGGCGGGCCGTCCACACCTTGAGCGGCCCGATGGTCAGATTGGTGAGCGCGAAGGCGACCACGGGGGGCAGCATCGGGCGCACCGAGCGGAGCCGGACGGCCAGCAGCACCCCCAGGGCGGCGGCCAACAGCGTCAACGGGGTGCCCTGGCCGAGCAGGTTGAGCACCCGGGCCACCCAGTACGCGGCGGTCGGCCGGTGCGCGTCGGCCCAGTCGGCGACCGCCCGGTCGACACCGAACAGGTGGCCGGCGGCGAGCGCCCACGTCAGGCCGACCAGGGCGGTGAGCAGCAGCAGGTCGAACCACCAGCCGGCCGGGCGGACCGGCCGCAGCCGTACCCCGCCGCGTACCGTCGTGGTTCGCTCCCGCACGCGATCACGCTACCGGCCGACCACCGGGGCCGTGGTGGCAAGGGGCGTGGCCAGCCCCGCCGGGGCCCCGCGTGGGACGGTGGCGCGGCCCCGGCGGGTGGTGGTACGGCCCCCGGCGGGTGGTGGCGCGGCCCCGGTCGATGTGTGTCGAACCACGAAGGGAGGCGCACGCCGGGGAGCACCCGGCACACTTGTCCCCGTGCGGATCACCTCGGCCCTCGTCGACCCGGCGCTGCTCGACCTTCCCTGGTCGACCCCGCTGGAGCAGTGGCCTGCCCGGCACCTGGTGGCACTGCCGCAGGGCATCTCCCGGCACATCGTCCGGTTCGTCCGCCTCGGCGACTACGTGTACGCCGTCAAGGAGACCGGGGAGCGGGTCGCCGAACGCGAGTACGACCTGCTGCGGGCGCTGGAACGGATCGACTTCCCGTCGGTGGAGGCGATCGCGATCGTGGCCGACCGGCAGGCCGACGACGGCACCCCGCTGGACCCGGTGCTGATCACCAGGCACCTCCAGTTCTCGTTGCCCTACCGGGCGCTGTTCTCCCGCACGCTGCGCCCGGAGACGATGGGCCGGCTGCTCGACGCTCTCGCCGTGCTGCTGGTCCGGATGCACCTGACGGGCTTCTTCTGGGGCGACTGCTCGCTGTCCAACACCCTGTTCCGGCGGGACGCCGGGGCGTTCGCCGCCTACCTGGTCGACGCGGAGACCGGTGCGCTGCACCGCACGCTGTCCAACGGGCAGCGCGGTGAGGACCTGGAGATCGCCCGGGTCAACATCTTCGGTGAGGCGCTGGACCTCCAGGCCGCCGGGCTGCTGCACGAGTCGATCGACCCGGAGGTGGTGTGCGAGGAGGTCGTGCAGCGCTACGAGCGGCTCTGGCACGAGATCACCTACGAGCAGCAGGTCGAGCGGGAGGCCCGGCACGACATCGAGGGCCGGATCCGCCGCCTCAACGACCTGGGCTTCGACGTGGCCGAGGTGGCCCTGTCGACGGTCGACGACGGGCGTTACCTGGTCCGCCCGAAGGTCGTCGACGCCGGCTACCACACCCGGCGGCTGATCCGGCTCACCGGCCTCGACGCCGAGGAGAACCAGGCCCGTCGGCTCCTCAACGACCTGGACGCCTACCGGGTGGAGAGCGACCTCACCGACGAGCAGCAGGCGGCCCACCGCTGGCTGACCGAGGTCTTCGAGCCGGTCGTCCGGGCCGTCCCCGCGCACCTGCGGCACAAGCTGGAGCCGCAGGAGATCTTCGCGCAGATCATCGAACACAAGTGGCTGCTGTCCGAGCGGGCCCGCCGGGACGTGGGGATGGGCCCGGCGGTGCAGTCGTACCTGGCCGACGTGCTGGTGCACCGCCCCGACGAGCAGGCCGTCCTGGGCGTCGAGGTCCCCACCGCCTGACCCGTCCCGCGTTCCGGCCGGGGGACGGTACCGCGTCGACCGGATGACCGGCCGGCTGGCACCGCAACACCGGCTCCGTCAACACCTCCGCCGCCAACACCTCCGCCGGTCAGGATGTGTGTTGCGCGTCCTTTAGACCTGATGACGTAGACGACTCGGGTACCCGGTGCGGCGCGTTCGCCGCACCGGGTTCGATGCGTCGGTCCGCTGTCGTCGGCCTTCGGGCACCGGCGCCTTCGGGCACCGGCGCCTTCGGGCACCGGCGCCTTCGGGCACCGGCGCCTTCGGGCACCGGCGCCTTCGGGCACCGGCGTCTTCGGGTGCCCCGTGAACCGTTGACGTCATCAGCTCGACAGGACGTGCACCGCACCCCCGGTGCTCGCCGGTCCGCACCTGTGAGCAGGTCGCCGGGGAGCCAGCGGGCCGCGTCACGGGGTGGCGGATGACCGGGGTCCCCGCCCAGGCCCGTCGCGTCGCGTCGCCGTGTCGCACCAGCTGGGCGGGCGCGGCGGAGCGGTCAGTCGAGCCAGGTGCCGGCGCGCATCACCCGGACGACGTTCAGCTCGTCGTCGAGCACCACCAGGTCGGCGCGCAGACCCGCCTGGAGGGCACCGACCCGGTCGCCGAGGCCGATGGCGCGGGCCGGGGTGGTGGCGACCATGCGTACCGCGTCGGTGATCGGGATTCCGGCGGTGACGGCGTGCCGCAGCGCCGCGTCCATGGTGAGGGTGCTGCCGGCGATCGCCCCGTCGCGGGCCAGCCGGGCCACCCCGTCGGCCACGGCGACGGCCTGGCCGCCCAGCTCGTAGTCGCCGTCGGGCATGCCGGCGGCGGCCATCGCGTCGGTGATCAGCGCGACCCGTTCCGGGCCGGCCACGGCGGTGGCGAAGGTGAGCATCCCGTCGTGCAGGTGCACCCCGTCGGCGACCAGCTCACAGACCACGTTCGGGGCCTCCAGCAGGGCCACCACCGGGCCCGGTTCGCGGTGGTGCAGCGGGCGCATCCCGTTGAACAGGTGGGTTCCGACGCTCGCCCCGGCCGAGACGGCGGCCCGGGTCTGCTCCCAGGTGGCGTCGGTGTGGCCGACGGCGACGACCACCCCGTGCGAGGTGAGCAGCTTGATGGCGTCCAGCGCGCCGGGGCGCTCCGGGGCCAGGGTGACCATACGGACCGTCCCCGCCCCCTCGGCGATGAGCTGCTCCAGCTCCTCGGTGGACGGGTCGCGGAGGAACTCCGGGTTCTGCGCGCCGCACCGGGCCGCCGACAGGTACGGGCCCTCGAAGTGGACGCCCGCCAGCACACCCTCGCCGACCAGCGGCGCGAAGGCGGCGGTCGCCGTGCGCATCAGGTCGAAGGGGGAGCTGACCAGGCTGGCCAGCAGGGTGGTGGTGCCGTGTCGCCTGTGGAACGCGGCGGCCTCCCGGGCGGCGTCGGCGTCACCGGTGGTGAAGGTGCGCCCGCCCCCGCCATGGGTGTGCATGTCCACGAAACCCGGCACGATCCAGTGCCCGTCGCGTTTGGCCGGGTACTCGGCGACCGCGGTGATCCGCTCGCCGTCCAGCTCCACGCACCCCTGTCGGACCACGCCGGTCGGGGTCACCACCTTGCCGGTCACCCGCTGGGTCATCGTCTCTCCAGAGTGTCGAGGGCGAGCAGGGCGGCACCGAGGCAGCCGGCCTCGTCGCCGAGGGCCGCCGCGACCAGGCGCGGCTCCCGATGGAAGGTCATCCGGTCGTGCAGGGCGGCGCGGAGCGGGCCGAGCAGTTGCTCGCCGGCCCGGGCCAGGCCGCCACCGATGACGATGGTGTCCACGTCGTAGAGGGCCTGCCCGGTGGCGAGCCCGTCGGCGAGCGCCTCGACGGCCTCCCGCCACACCCGCCCGGCCAGTTCCTCCCCCGCCGCCGCGCGCCCGGCCACGTCGGCCGCACTCGCCGCGCCCCGGGCCGGCATGGTGCCGGTCGGGACTGCCACGGGGTCGGTCGCGGGCGGGTCGGGGGGTGTACCGGCGGCCAGTTCGGCGTAGCGGCGGGCGATGGCCGAGGCGGACGAGACGGCCTCCAGGCAGCCGGGCCGGCCGCAACCGCAGCGCGGGCCGTCGGGGCGTACCAGGATGTGGCCGATCTCGCCGGCCGCACCGTGTGCGCCGACGGCGGCCGACCCGGCGACCACGTGCGCGGCGGCGATGCCGGTGCCGATCGCGACGAAGAGCACGTGCCGGGCGTCCCGGCCGGCGCCGAGCCGGGCCTCGGCGATCCCGCCCACCCGCACGTCGTGGCCGAGCGCCGCCGGCAGCCCGAGCCGTGCACCCACCAGCCTGCGCAGCGGTACGTCCCGGAAGCCGACGTTGGCCGACCAGACCGCCACCCCGGCGGCCTCGTCGACCACCCCGGGCACGGCGACGCCGCAGGCCACCGGGGTCGACCCGGCGGCGCGGGCCCGGTCGGCCAGCCCTTCGGCGACGGCCAGGACGGTCTGCACCACGGCGTCCGGGCCGCGCCCGGCGTCGGTCGGGTGCCGTTCGGCGTGCGCCACGCTGCCGTCCGGGCGGACCAGGGCGCACTTCATGCCGGTGCCGCCGACGTCCAACGCGACGACGATCCGGTCGTCGCCCGTCGACCCGTCGGTCATGCCAGCACCACTGAGCGGGTCAGGTGCCGGGGCGCGTCCGGGTCCAGCCCCCGGCTGGTCGCCAGGGCCACCGCGAAGCGTTGGGCGAGGATCAGGTCGGCCATCGGGTTGACCGGGGTCCGGCCGGCCGCCCAACTGCCCAGCACGGTGTGGCACCCGTGGTGCCGGCTGTGCACGAACGCCGCCCCGGTGGCCGCGACGTCCTCGGGCAGCCCGTCGGGCAGCTCACCGAAGGCCCAGACCAGCCGGCCGGGGCCGGCGATCGAGATGGGGCCGTGCCGGTAGTCCATCGCCGGGTACGCCTCGGCCCAGAACGTGGCCGCCTCGCGGCACTTCAGCGCGGCCTCCTGGGCCAGCCCGACCGTCCAGCCGCGACCGAGGAAGGTGGCCTGGTCGATGCGGGCCGGGTCGAGCGGCAGCGGGGCCCGCACGGCGACCTCGGCGTCGGCGGCCAGCGCCTCGACGTTGTCGCCGAGGTGGGCGCGCAGCAGCGCCAGGGCGCTGGTGGCGAACCGGGTCTGCACCACCGAACGTTCGTCGGCGAAGGGCATCGGCACGGCCGTGTCGGCCAGCGTGGCGGCGGGCGAGGCGGGGTCACCGACCAGGACGGTGGTGGGGGTCCGGTCGCGCAGCGCGGCGAGCAGGTCGAGGACCTCGGTGGTGGTGCCGGAGCGGGTGACCGCGATCAGCCGGTCGTAGTGGCGGTCGGCGGGGAACTCGCTGGCCTGGAAGGCGTCGGTCTCGCCGTGGCCGGCGCGCTCGCGTAGCCCGGCGTACGCCATGGCCATGAACCACGACGTGCCGCAACCGACGACGGCGACCCGCTCGCCGGGGCGGGGGAGGCTGGTGGCGACGGTGCCGGCCAGCCGGGCGGCCTCCCGCCAGCAGTCGGGCTGGCTGGCGATCTCCGCGTCGACGTACGCCATGGGGAACTCCTCGCACAGGGGAGGGAGGTGCGCAATACGGCTCATTACTACCGTCTTTCGCGCGTTATTCTGCGCGAAACGGGGTGCGCGTGGCAACCTGCCCCGGGACCGCGCAGAGGCGGGTTTTGCGCACCGGGAGTTTCGCGCACTACTGTGCACGCCATCGATCACCCTTCGTGCAGAGTCGGAGGCCCCCCGTGGACCGGTACGCCAGGTGGAACGCTCTGCTCGAAATGCTCACCGGCAGCGGGCGGGTCAGCGTCGAGGAGGCCGCCGAGCGGCTCGACGTCTCGCAGGCCACCATCCGACGCGACTTCGACCAGCTCGCCCAGCAGCAGATGATCACCCGGACCCGGGGTGGCGCGGTCGCCAACGGCGTCTCCTACGACCTGCCGCTGCGCTACAAGACGGCCAAGCACTCCGCCGAGAAGCAGCGGATCGGGGCCGCCGCCGCCGCGCTCGTCTCCCCGGGCACCGTGGTCGGCCTCAACGGCGGCACCACCAGCACCGAGGTGGCGCGCGCCCTGGCCGTCCGCCCCGACCTGAACACCAGCGCCGAGGGCGCCCAGCTCACCGTGGTCACCAACGCGCTGAACATCGCCAACGAGCTGCTGGTCCGCTCCCGGATGAAGGTGGTGGTCGCCGGGGGTGTGGTGCGGCCGAAGTCGTTCGAGCTGGTCGGGCCGCTCGGTGGGGCGCTGCTGCGCGAGGTCACCCTCGACGTCGCCCTGTTGGGCGTGGACGCGCTCGATCCGCAGCTGGGTGCCGCCGCCCACCACGAGGGGGAGGCGGCGATGAACAACCTGATGGTGGCGCGGGCCAAGCGGGTCGTGATCATCGCGGACTCGTCCAAGCTGGGCGGTCACGCGTTCGCCCGGATCTGCCCGGTGGAGCGGGTGGAGACCCTGGTGACCGACTCCGGGGCGGCCCCGGAACTGGTCGATGCGTTCCGCGCCGCCGGAGTGGCCGTCATCTGCGCCTGAGTGACCCGTTGATGCACCGTCGGTAGTGAATTGCGCACCGATGCATACCGGGTATTGCCCTGGCGGGTATACCGAGTATGGTGACCGCTGTCATCAGCCACCATCGGGGGAGGCGCAGCTTGTCGGCTGTCCTGGAGATCGAAGGTCTACGTAAGACGTACAAAAGCCGTCGGCGCGGTGTCCGCAACGCGCTGGACGGTTTCGACATGCGGGTGGAGGCCGGTCAGGTGCACGGCTTCCTCGGCCCCAACGGGTCGGGCAAGACCACCACCCTGCGCACCCTGCTCGGGCTGATCCAGCCCGACGGCGGGCGGATGGCCATCCTCGGCCACGAGGTGCCCGGCGCACTGCCCACCGTCGCCGGCCAGGTCGGCGCGATCGTGGAGAGCCCGCAGTTCTTCCCGCACTTCTCCGCCCGGGACACCCTGTCCCTGCTGGCCGGGGCCGGCGACGTCCCCGCCGTACGGGTCGACGAGGTGCTCGAACTGGTCGGGCTGCGGGACCGGGCCGGTGAGCGGGTCAAGACGTACTCGCTCGGCATGAAGCAGCGGCTCGCCGTCGCGTCCGCCCTACTCAAGAACCCCAAACTGCTGATCCTCGACGAGCCGGCCAACGGCCTCGACCCGGGCGGCATCCGGGAGATGCGCACCCTGATGCGCACCCTCGCCGAATCCGGGATGACCGTGGTGCTGTCCAGCCACATCCTCGGCGAGATCCAGCTCATCTGCGACGAGGTCACCATCATCTCGCTGGGCCGTCGGGTCGCCGCCGGTCCGGTGGAGCAGGTGCTGGCCCAACACTCGCACGGTGGCGTACGGGTACGCCTGGACGCCGCCGAGGACCTCGCCGCCGCCGCCGAACTGCTCGGCCGGGCCGGTGTCGCGGTCACCCGTCACCCCGACCACCTGATGCTGGCCGGCGTGGACAAGCCGGCCGCGGTCAGCCGGCTGCTCGCCGAACAACACCTGTACGTCAGCGAACTGGCCCCGGTCGCGGTGGACCTGGAGAGCGTCTTCCTGGAGATCACCGCCACCGCGCCGGTCCCCGGTCAGCACCGGCAGGTCGACCAGTCCGCCAAGATCGGCGAGCCCGGCCACGCCGGCGGCACCACGGGAGGGTGGGGCGCATGAGCCTGTACGTCACCGAACTGCGTCGGCTGGCCAAGCGCCGGCTCACCCGGGTCATGCTGGTCCTGCTCGTACTCGGCCTGACCGGCATCGTCACCGCCTTCGCCTTCTCCAGCCACAAGCTCTCGCCCGCGGTCATCGCCCAGGCGCAGGCAGAGTCGGACGCGAACTTCCGCGACGCCGTCAAGGAATGGGAACGCTCGATCGCCGACTGCGACGCGGCCAAGGCCCGGGGCGAGCAGACCGAGGACCGGTACGGCCCGAACTGCGGCCGGGACTGGAAGCCCACCCCGGAGATGTTCGACCCGAAGTGGAACCTGCCCTACCAGTTCGACTTCCGGGCCGAGTTCGGGGTCTTCATCGCCGTCTTCGCCGGGGCGGTGGCGCTGTTCGCCTTCCTGATCGGTGCCTCCTTCGTGGGGGCCGAGTGGAGCACCGGCGGGATGATGAACCTGCTGCTGTGGCGGCCGAAACGGCTCACCGTGCTCGGCACCAAACTGGCCGCCGTGCTCACCACCCTGACCGGGGTGACCGTGGTGCTCGGCGCGCTGTGGACCCTGGCCTTCTGGCTGATCGCCTCCAACCGGGGGACCACCGAGAAGGTCACCTCCGGGGTGTGGCAGTCCGCCGGAATCAGCGGTCTGCGGGCATGGGGGCTGATCCTCGCCGTCGGCGCGGTGGCCTTCGCGCTGGCCTCGCTGGGCCGGCACACCGCGATGGCGCTCGGCGTGGCCGTCGGCGTGGGAGTGGTCAGCGAGATCGGCATCCGGATCGCCATGACGATCGCCGGGGTCCGGTTCGGGGACCGCTGGGTGCTGTCCACCTATGCGCTCGCCTGGTTCGAAAAGAAGTGGACGCTGGTCGACTACCGCTCCTGCGAGCTCGTCCAGGGCGAGTGCACGCCGAAGGAAATGCTGGTGACCTGGCAGGACTCGGCCCTGGTGTTCGGCATCGGCACCGCCGTGGTGATGGTGGCCGCGTTCTGGATGATGCGTCGGCGCGACATCACCTGAGCCGGGTGCCGCCCGGTTCGGGCGGCATCCCGACGCGGCGGGCCCGTGTCGACCGACGGTCGACACGGGCCCGCCCGTCGTCTGCGGTGCCTCGCCCGTTGCGGGTGGAGCGTCACCCACCCTGGTTAAGCTGGGTTTACCCCGCCCAGCCGCCCACCCTGCCGAGGAGCGCCATGCCGCCCGCCGATGCCGTTCCCCGGTCCGACCCGTCACCGGAGCCGGTCGACACGCCGCCGCAGGTGCCCTCGCCGCGGTCGGCCCCGGCCGCCGAGCGGGCGTTGGCCCCGACGGCCGAACGGGCGTCGATCCCGGACTCCGAGCGGGCGTTGGCCCCGGCCGCTGAACGGGCGTTGGCCCCGACGGCCGAGCGGGCGTCGGCCCCGGCCGCCGAGCCGACTGGTGGGCAAGCGTCGGTTGACGGCGACGAGCCGGCCGGTGCCGTGCGTGCCGGTGCGCGACCGTCGGTCGATGTCGACGAGCTGTCCGAGCGGGAGCTGCGCATCCTCGCCTTCGAACTGCAGTGGTGGCGGCACGCTGGAGCGAAGGAGCAGGCCATCCGGGACACGTTCGGGCTCTCCGCCACTCGCTACTACCAGTTGCTCAACGGGCTGTTGGACCGCCCTGCCGCCCTGGTCGCCGAGCCGCTGCTGATCGGCCGCCTGCGTCGACTGCGCGCCTCCCGGGCCCGCAACCGACGTCGCTGAACCCCGGGACACCGATGGCCCATCGAGACGGCGTAACGCCCCACCGGCCGGCGGTCGGTCCCGTCGCCCCCCCCCGGGCCGCACGGCGGTCGGTCCCGCCACCCGGCCGCATGGTGGCCGGTCCCCGCTCCCGGGCCGCACGGGTCGGGGTCGCGCCTGCCGGGTCGCGCGGCGGTGTGACGCCGCTTCGTCGACCGGTGCGTGGAAGGGGTGTGGCGGACGCTCCTGACAGCGGAGCGTGAGGTGAGCTGCGCTGATGGGACGACCGGCCGAGACCTACGACCAGACCGACAGTCACCTCCCAAAGGGGTGGACGACAGCCGGCAGGGGCGGCAGACTGCGGCACGTGGTAGGCGCGGTACGACTGGAACCGGTCGACGAGACGAACCTGGAGTCGTTGCTATCCGTAGCGGCGGCCGAGGCCGAGCCGAGTGATGTCATGCCCCCGGTGGACGCCCCTGCCGGCTGGTCGCACGCTCGTCGGGAGGCGTTCCGGGAGTTCCACCGGGCCAGCTTCGGTGGCCTGGACGGGCCGACCCGCACCCTGATGTTCGCCGTGTGCGTCGGCGGCGAGGTGGTGGGCATGGTGCGGATGGCCCGCTGCGACACCCCCGGGGTGGCGGAGACCGGGATGTGGCTCGGCCGGTCGGCCCGGGGCCAGGGCCTCGGCGCGGCGGCCCTGCGGGAGTTGCTCAACGTCGCGGCGGCCGCTGGTATGCACTCGGTCGTCGCGGACACCACCCCGGACAACGGGGGAGCCATCGCGGTGCTGCGCAACTGCGGTGCGCAGCTGCGCGAGAGCGGTGGCAAGGTGTACGCGGAGATCTCGCTCGACGCGACCCCGCCCGCCGCCGGCTGACCCGCTTCCGTCGGGAGCACCATCGGCGCGGGCAGCGGAGCGCTGGTCGCGGGCGAACGCGACGCGGCCGGTGTGTCACACCGGGCGACGACGGAGCGCTTCGATTGCGGCCCGTGGTCTTTGTGGCATACGGAATGCGTCAGCCGAAGCGCCGGAGGGGCGGTGCGGTGAAGCGGCGGTGCGGTGAAGCGGCGGTGCGGTGAAGCGGCGGTGCGGTGAAGCGGCGGTGCGGTGAAGCGGTGGTGCGGCCTGCACGACACCCATGCTTCCACGATCAGTGATATGCCAGGCTGGCATACTTATGCCGCTCAGGCATACCGCTCATTGCAGGATCTACTTGTCCGCGGCGACACGCCCGAACGGGTGGCCCAGACACCCAAGCCGCCAGGCATCACCCGGTCGGCCAGGCCGGCGGCCGGCTGTCCAGCCCGGAGGTCTGCACCTTCCCGCCCGCAGGCCCCGGCCCGGTTCACCGTGCGAAGTCCGCCGGCCTGGTCCACCGTGCGAAGTCCGCCGGCCCGGTTCACCGTGCGAAGTCCGCCGGCCCGGCTCACCGCCCGCAGGCCCCCGGCCTGGCCCACCGTACGAAGTCCGCCGGCCCACCACGCCAAGCCCGCCGACCCGGAGCAGGCCCTGTTCAGCCCGCGTGTTTGTCGGCGTAGGCGGCGAGCCAGGCGACCTGCGCCGGGTCCAGGGAGGGGCGGACCCGGTCGCGGGCGGTGGCCACGTGCGCGGCGGTGACCGTGGCAGCGGACAGCGACTCCCGCATCGCGGCCAGCGCCGCCTCCCGCACCAGCGCCGCACAGTCCGCCGCCGAGAATCCGGTCAGCTCCTCGCCGAGCGCCGCCAGGTCCACGTCCTCGGCGAGTGGCACGGCGCGGGACGCGGCCCGGAGGATCTCCGCGCGGGCCGGGCCGTCCGGCGGCGGCACGTACACCAGCCGCTCCAGCCGGCCGGGGCGCAGCAGGGCCGGGTCGACCAGGTCCGGCCGGTTGGTCGCCCCGATCACCACCACGTTGCGTAGCGCCTCCACCCCGTCCAACTCGGTCAGCAAGGCGGCGACCACCCGGTCGGTCGTACCGCCGTCGGTGGCCTGGCCGCGCACCGGGGCCAGCGCGTCCATCTCGTCGAGGAACACCAGCGTCGGCGCGGCCTCGCGGGCCCGGCGGAACAGCTCCCGGACCGCCCGCTCGCTCTCCCCGACCCACTTGGAGAGCAACTCGGCGCCCTTCACCGACAACACGTTCGCCCGGCCGGTCCCGGCCAGGGCGGTCACCAGGTAGGTCTTGCCGCACCCGGGCGGCCCGTAGAGCAGCACCCCCCGGGGTGGTTGCACCCCCAACCGGGCGAAGGTGTCCGGGTAGGTCAACGGCCAGAGCACCGACTCGGTGAGGGTCTGCTTCACCTCACCGAGGCCGCCGACGTCGTCGAGGGTGACCGTGGCCAGTTCCAGCGTGGACGCCGCCATGGTGGTCGGTCGGACCACCTCCAGCGCCGCCGAGAAGTCCGCCATCGCCACCGTCGGTGTCTCGGCGGTCTTCTGCCGCAGCGCCGCCCGCACCCCGGCCTCCCGGACCAGCGCGGCCAGGTCGGCGGCGACGAACCCGGGGGTACGCCCGGCCACCTCGTCGAGCCGGACGTCCTCGGCCAGCGGCACCTGCCGGGTCAGTACGGTCAACTGCTCCCGGCGCAACGCCGGGTCGGGCAACGGCACCGTGATCCGCAGCGACAGCAGGTCGGGCGCGCGTAACCCCGGGTCGACCGACTCCGGGCGGGACGTGGTGCACACCACCGCCGTACCGGATCGGACGGCCCCGGCGAGCACCTGCCGGAACACGGTGGCCAACGGGCCGGCCTCCTCCGCCGGGGCCAGCGCCTCGACGTCGGTGACCAGCAACACGGCCGGCCCGCCGTCGGCCAGGTCGGCGACCGTCTCGCGCAACCGGCGGGCCGCCGCGTCGTTGGTCAGCGCGGCGAGTTCCGGGGCCCACAGCGGGCGGACCCGGGCCCCGACCGTCCTGGCCACCGCCCGGACCAGCGCCGACTTGCCCGATCCGGCCGGCCCGCTGAGCAGCACACCGAGCGAGACCGTGGTGCCCAGCCGGCCCAGCACCTCACCGTGGTGGAAACCCAGGTCCAGCAGTTCGGTCAGTTCCTCGGCCTGGGCGCGTAACCCGGGCAGCTCGTCCACGTGTGGCACGTCGTCGTCCGCCGCCTCGGTGACGGTGCCGGCCGTTGGCCCACCGGCCGTCGGACCGGTCGGGGTCCCTGCCGCCGAAACGGAGGTCCCTGCCGCCGAAACGGAGGTCTCCGCCGCCGAAGTGTCGGTGGTCCGGCCGCCGGGCCGGGGACGGTCGGCACCTGCGGTGGTATCCCGGTGTGGTCGGGCCGGGCCGTAGGAGCCGTGCGTGACGTGGCCGTGTTCCCAGCCGACCACGGTGTCCATGGTCACCAGGGCGCCGGTCTCCGGTTCGGCGGCGACCACGGTCAGCAGGGTGCTCGTCCAGGCGTACCCGACGGTGTTGGCGAGGCTGCGCCGGGCGGCCTCGACCAGGCCGCGCACCGAGGCGTCGGGGAGGACGTCCTGGGGCAGCAGGGAGACGTTGTCACCTTCGGTGACGACCTTGCCGAGCAGGGCGAGTCGCAGCATCTCCGGGGACACCGCGGCGACCACCGCCACCGGGCCGGCCAGGGTCACCCGCCGGGCCGGGGTGACCGGGGCGGGCGCGACCGTCACCTGGCCGCCGTCGCGCAGCCCCAGGTTGCCCAGGGTGAGATCGTCGGCGTAGAGCAGGGCGGCGCTCGTGGTCGGTTCGGCGGGCGCGACGATCCCGGCGGTCACCCGCCTGCCGGCCAGCCGTACCGGGTCACCCGGGCGCAGCGCCAGAGCGGTCAGCACCTCCGGGTGCAGCCGGACGATGCCGCGTCGGGCGTCCAGCGCGGCCGGGCGCAGGCTGGCGGTCAGGGTCAGGTCCGGTTCGGGCATCGCCCGACAGTAGCCGCCCGCCGCAGCGGACGGTCCGCTGGTCAGCCGTCGTGGTCGAGCAACGTCGGGTCGCGACGGATCAGCTCGGCCAGCCGGGCCGCCGGGTCGACACCGGGCATCTCCCGGGCCGGCGTCCAGGCCGGTGGGGTCCGCTCCGCCAGCGGCCAGGCAGGCGGTGGGGTGTTCCGGGGGTCGCTGCCGCCCTGCACCCCGGGCTCCGCCCGCTCGTTGCGGGCACCGGGCTCGGTCCGTTCGATCCGCAGCGGGTACGTCCGCCCGGCGTACTCGACCCGCAGCGCCACGGTCAGCCCGGGGTGGGCGGCGACCACCCGACGTACCGCCTCGGCCACCTCCTCGACCGGGTCGGACCCGCCGGCGGCGGGCTCCCCCGGCCCGGTCCAACCGGGCCCGGCCCGGACCAGTTCCGCCGGCGCGGCACCGGGGCGCCCCGGACCGGCAGGTGCCACCGGGTGCGCTGGTCCGGTCGGTGCCGTCGCCGGGTGCACCGGTTCCGTCGTGGCCCGGCCGGTGGTCGTGAAGGCCAGGGTCGACCCGCCGTCGTCGGCCTCCGCGCCCTGGTCGGCCGACCGGCGACGGCGGGCCTCCTCACGGCGTGCCAGCCGGGCCAGTGTCTCGTCCAGACCACCTCTCATGACGTCCCCCTCTCCCGTGGAAACGGCCCCGAGCGCCGATTCGTTCAGATGCCCTTCTCCCGCACCGCCCGGTCCAGTGCCCGGTCCAGGACGACCAGCAGGGCGTCCCGCACCGAGAGCCGGTCCCTGGCGTCGAACTGCACCAGCGGTACGTGGTCACCGATCGCCAGCGCCCACCGGATCGCGCCCAGCTCGTGCGTCAGCCGACCGTCGAAGGTGTTCACCCCGACCACGAAGGGCAGGCCGGCCCGCTCGAAGAAGTCGATCGCCGGGTAGCAGTCGTCCAGCCGGGAGCTGTCCACCACCACCAGCGCGCCGAGCGCCCCCCGGGCCAGGTCGTCCCACATGAAGCCGAACCGGTCCTGGCCCGGTGTGCCGAACAGGTAGAGCTTCAGGCTCCGGTCGATGGTCACGCAGCCGAAGTCCATCGCCACCGTGGTGGTGGTCTTCGTGCTGCGGGTCCCCGGATCGTCCACGCCGATGCCGGCGCTGGTCATCTCGGCCTCGGTGGTGAGCGGGGCGATCTCGGAGATCGCGCCGACCGTGGTCGTCTTGCCCACCCCGAAACCGCCGGCGATCAGGAGCTTGACCGGGATCGGTGGGGCGACGGCCGGCCCGGTCCCGGTACGGGTGTCCGGCGCGGGCACGGTCGCCGCCGCCGGTCGGTACGCCGGTGGCGGCGACGGGTGCGGCGGTGCCGTCGGGGGGCCGCCCACCGGCTGCCCGTAGCGGGCGGAGGCACTGTTCGCGGCGAGCCCGCCGAGCGGGGCGACCGGCCATTCAGGAGATCGCACGGAGTCCATCAATCACTCGCAGGATGAGGTCGGGGTCAAATGCGTCGTCGACGGCGCCGACGTGCACGTCGAGGTGGCCGGCGGCCCGCAGGTCACCGACCAGCACCCGGGTCACGCCGAGCTGTAGCCGCATCCGGGCGGAGATCTCGGCCACCGAGATCGGTTCAGCGCACAGGGCGACGATCGCCTGTAGCTCGGGGGCGAGCAGGGCCGACAGCAGCGCCGCCCGGGCCGGCTCGGACCGGGCGGTGACCTGGGTCTCCAGGCCGATGGCCGGGTCCGCGCCGGCCACCCGTCCAGCGGTCAGTACGAACGGGCGGGGGCTGGCCGGTCGGTCGGTCTGCGGTTCGGGGGCGGGGACCGGTGTCGCTGTCCCGTCCCCCGTCGGGGCGCGCAGGTAGGGGCGGACCCGGACCGACGGTTCGGGTTCCGGTTCCGCACCGGCGGCGTCCCGGGTCATTGCTGAACGGCGTTCTTCAGCTCGGCGATGAGTCTCGGTGTCAGCGCCCCGCCGGCCCGGCCGGCGAAGAGCGTCATCTCGTACGCGACGGTGCCCAGGTTGGCCGACCGGTCGGCGATCACGCCGAGTACCGAGCCGCTGCTGATCGCGGTGATCAGCAGGTAACCGTCGGCCATGTCCACGATCACCCGGTTGAGCCCGCCGAGGGCGTACCAGCTGGCGGCACCGCCGGCCAGGCTGGTCATGCCGGAGACGACGGCCGCGAGGCGTTCCGCGTTGGACCGGTCCTTGATCGACGACATGGCCATCAGCAGCCCGTCGGAGGAGACCGCGATGGCCTCCAGGACACCGGCGGTGCTGGAGGTGAACGAGTCCAACAGCCAGTTGAAGGTGCGCGCCTCCGCGCTGAGATCCCCGGCCGGGTGGTTCTGGTAGTCGACGTTCTCGTGTACGTGCGGGCTGGTCACCGTGTCGTTCCTTCTTCAGTGCGGTGGTCGGGACGGACTTCGCGTAGAGCCCGGGCGACGCCCGTCTCGAACGCGTTGATGAGATCGCGGACCTCGCCGGGATCTCCCGGATGCTGGCTGGGCGGTTGCCGAGGGGGTGAGACGGCCAGGTTGGCGCCTGGTACCCGTCGGGTCAGGCGGGGTGTCGCCGGCTCGGCTGGGGGTGCGGCGGCGGGCCTTGCCTGTTCGGCCCGCTGTACCCCGGACTGGAACTGCTCGACCAGGGCGCGGGCGGCGGCCGGGTCGGCCCGGGTGCCGTCCACCGGGCCGACGACGGGGGCGGTGTGCGGCAGGCTGGCCCCGGGAACCCGCTGCCGGATCCCGGGCGGCGGGGCGGGCCGGTCCGTGGGGAGCGGGGTGGCCTGCGCGACCGTGGGGAGCATGGTGGCCTGCGGGACCGTCGTACGGGGCTGGGCGTCTGCCGGGGTCACCGTGGCGGTGCCCCGGACCGGCGGGGCCGCCCCGGCGACGACCGGGTCGGTGTCGGCGGGCGCGGCCGGTTGCGGGTCGGCCGGCACGGTGCCGAACGCGTCCCAGGGGCCGGCGGATTCCATGCTGCGGGTCGCCTTGCTGAGCAGCGTCGGATCGAATCCGGGCAATGCCGTGGGGTCGACCAGTGGCCAGGTCGGCCCCGCCTCCACCAGCGGCCGGCTCGGCGCCGCGTCGACGGGTGGCCGGGTCGGCGTCGCGTCGAGCACGGCCGGTGTCCGGCCGGTCCGGGCCGGTCCGTCGACACCGGGCGCGGCGGTGGTCCCGGCCCGGTCCCGCGACGGGAGTACGGCGGGGCCGGCCGTGGTGGGCCGGTCCCGGGAGGACAGGGCGGCGCGGGCGACGGGTTGCCCGTGACGCCCGGTGGTGGCGCGCACCAGGGCGGAACCGGGGAGCACCAGGCTGGCGGTCACCCCACCACCGGCGGTCGGGGTGAGTTCCACCGCCCAGCCGTGCCGGCGGGCCAGCCGACCCACCACGAAGAGCCCGAGCACCTCGGACGGGGCCAGGTCCAGCCGTTCCCGGCGGGTGAACCTGGCGTTCTCCTCGGCCAGCCGCTGCTCGCTCATGCCGATGCCCTGGTCGATCACGGCCAACCGGGCACCGTCGTCGGTCGGTTCGGCGGTGACCACGACCCGGGTGTGCGGCGGGGAGAACACGGTGGCGTTCTCCATCAGCTCGGCCAGGGCCAGCACCAGGTCGCCGATGATCGCCGGTACGGCGACCACCTCCGGGGGGACCCGCACGTCCACCCGGGTGTAGTCCTCGATCTCACCGAGCGCCAACCGGACCACGTCGGCCACCGGGACCGGTGCGACGTGTGCGTCGTCGCCCGCCGCGCCGGAGAGCACCACCAGGCTGCCCGCGTTACGGCGCAGCCGGCTGGAGATGTGGTCGAGCCGGTACAGGTGCTCCAGCCGGCCCGGCTCGGTCTCCTGCTGCTCCAGTCGGTCGATCAGGGCGATCTGCCGGCCGACCAGGTTCTGGGTACGTCGGCCGACGTGACCGAACATCTGGGCCACGTTGCGTCGGCTCGCCACCTGCCGTTCCACCAGCCGGGCGGCGGTGTTCTGCACCCGTTCGAAGGCGCGGGCCAGGTCGCCGATCTCGTCGCGGGCACCCACGTCGACCGGGTCGAGGCGGACCGGTGGGACGGTCTCCGACTCGTCGTCGGCGACCCGGACCAGCTCGGACTCGGCGACCCGGGCGACCCGGTCGGCGGAGCGGGTGAGCCGGGTGAGCGGCCGGGCCACCGCCCGGCCGACCGCGATGGTGAGCAGGATGACCGCGATCAGGACCAGGACGATCAGCAGGGTCACCCAGTACGCCCCGGCGAGCGCCACCTGCCGGTCGGCGCGCACCTCGGCGGTGACGTCGGCGGCCAGTTTCTTCTCCACGAACTGGCCCAGGGTGATCATCGAGGAGACGGTGGGGAAGAGGGTCGCCACGTCCAGCGAGCCGATCGCCGTGGCCGGGTCCAGGGCGCTCTGGTTGATGAAGTTCGGGCCGGTGCGGTTGGCGACCGCCACTTCCTCCAGGGTGAGCAGGTCGAGCTGCTCGGGGGTGACCAGGGCCTGGAGCCGGGCGCTCTCGTCGGAGAGGACGGCGAAGTTCGCCACGTAGGCGGTGACGGTCTGGGCGCTGGGCCGGGCGGCGACCAGCACGATCAGGGTGGCGCCGGCGCTGAGGCTCTCACCGGTGCGCAGCAGGCCGTCCAGGGCCAGCACCTGCCGCCCGGTCGGGGTGCGGGTGTCCGCGTTGAGGCGGAGCTGAAGTGAGTTGATCAGGGCGGTGTTCACCGGCCCGTATCCGGCCATGAGCTGGTCCGGGCCGGTCTGCCCGGCCACCGCCGCCGTCCGCAGGGCGGCCAGTTGGCGTACCCCGTCCAGGGCGGTGTCGACCTCTGCCGGCAGGGCGTCGCCGAACTCGGCGCGCAGGTCGGCGATCCGGTCGTCCACCTCGGCGACCTTCTGCACCAGGTCGGTGCGCTCGACCTGCTTGAGCAGCAGGCCGATGGCGAGCAGGCGTTCCTGCTGGAGGTGTTGGAGGATCGTGCCGACCCGGCTGGCGATCCGGACCCGGTCGGCGAGGTCGCCGGCCCGCTGCGCCACGGTGGCCCGGTCCCAGACCACCGGCACGGTGAGCCCGACCATGCAGAGCAGGGGGACCATCAGCAGTAGGGCCAGCTTGCCCCGGATCCGGAGCCTACCGAGCAGCATCGAAGGGCCTCCACCGGTCGGGTTCGGAGCTCTGGCCCACCGGCTGGAGCACCGGCACCGGTCCGGCCGGTGGCCGACCGGACCGCGTCGGCGGCTCCCACCGGGTGGCGGCGGTGGTTTCGGCCGGGTCGCCGGGTGCGGTGTCCCGGCCGGGCGGGGTGCCGGTGCGGCGCGGCAGCCAACCGCTCGCGCCGAGCGCCGCCAGGAGCAGCACGGCCACCCCGCCGGCGGCGAGGATCAGCAGGTCGTCGCGGTCGAGCTGGTCGATGCGCTGGCGGAGGAGCCGGTCCAGTTCGTCGAGGATGACCGGCTGGAGTTCCCGGGCGGCGGTCTGCGCCTGGCTCCGGGCAGCGGTGAGTTTCGTCAGGTCGACCGCTTGCGTACGGTTGTCTGGCTGGGACAGCGCCGCCAACGCCTCGACCGCCCGCTGGTAGTTGTCGAACGGGGTGAGCACGTCCGCGCCGATGCCGGCGCTCTCCGAGGTCTCCACCACCGTCTGGAGGTCGTCGACCAGGTCGCCCGCCGGTTGCAGGGCGGCGAACCGGAGGGTCGCCAGTTGGCCCAGGGAACGGGCCTGTTCGGCGGCGGGTCGTCGTGGCATCAGCACGGCCAGGTCGACGAGCCGGCCGGCGGCGACCACGGCCTCCGGCATCTCCTCGCCGACGCCGTCCTGGAGGAAGTACGAGTCGGAGCCGGGGTCCCGGATCAGGCCGGAGGTCTCCCGGATCTTGCCGTGCAGGGCCAACAGCAGATCGGTGACCTCGCCGTACGCGGTGAAGGCGACCTCCGGGTCGGTGAGTGACCGGCTCGGCAGTCCCTCCAGTTTGGCCCGCAGCCCGGCCCACCGCTCGGTGCTGCGCAGCTCGCCGCCGATGCGGGTGTCGACCGCTGCGGCCGCCTCCACCGCCCGGTCCAGGGCGTCGCGGGGCACCGAACGGCCGGCGACGGCGGCGGTCTGCACGTTCACCAGCGCCTCGGTGACCGGGCCGAGGACGCGCAGGTACTCGACGCCGAGGCGTTCCCGTTCGGCCAGCTCCCGGTCGGCGTCCACCAACTGGTGACCCCGTACGACGAGGAACGCCACCGGCAGCAGCAGCGCGGTGGCGAGTAGCAACGGCAACAGGCGGCCCGGTGTCCTGGGCCGTCGACGGACCCGCGAGGCGGGAACGGTCATGGTGGTCTCCTCCGGCGGCGGCGCAGGGGGTCGGGGATGGCGTGGAACTTCGGTCCCGTGCGTCGGACCGGAACCTAATCGAAGGGCGATCCCTGGCCGGAGGTCTGCACCGGTCAGTTTTGCGTCACTTCGAGTGATGTGACGCGACATCAACCTTCCCGACACGCTCCGTACTGTTGTCGGAGTGACATGCTCGTTTCCATTGTGATATAGCGCATTAAGCGTGAATTCACGGAGTCCGAACTCGTTCTGGGTGAACGCCGGGTGACCTTGTGCGTTTGACCTGTCCGGCCGACGATTGGCCGACCAGGACGGACGTACGGCGGATCTCAGCCAACGCTCAGGTTCCGGGCCGTACCGTGAGCCGAATGAAATCGCCGCTGTCGGCTGCCCGGCTCCGCCGTGCCCTGCCCACCGGTCGCCGCGCGGTCGCCGCGTCGGTGGGCGTCGTCCTGCTGGCGGGGGTCGTCGGCTGGGCGGTCTGGCCGGACCGGCCGGATTTCCGCACCGAGTCGACCGCGCTCACCGTGCGCTCCGGGCCCGGCGGCGACGAGCCCGTCGACCTGGACACCACGCTCTACCTGCCGCGCGGCGCTACGGCCGACCGGAAGGTCCCGGCCGTGCTGCTGGCGCACGGCTTCGGCGGTACGAAGGACTCCGTCCGCGCCGACGCCGAGGACCTGGTGGGGCAGGGCTACGCGGTGCTGACCTGGACGGCGCGGGGCTTCGGCCGCAGCGGCGGGCAGATCCACCTGGACAGCCCCGACTACGAGGTGCGCGACGCCCAGCGGCTGCTGGACTGGCTGGCCGCCCGCCCCGAGGTGCGTACCGACGCCGCCGGTGACCCCCGGGTCGGGGTGGTCGGCGGCTCGTACGGCGGCGGGCTGGCCCTGCTGCTGGCCGCGCAGGACCCCCGGGTCGACGCGATCGTCCCCATGATCACCTGGAACGATCTGTCCCGCGCCTTCCTGCCGGAGAACACCGGCAAGCCGGCCACCGAGGGCGTGTTCAAGAAGGGCTGGGCCGGCATCTTCTTCGGCGGTGGCGGCAGCGCCGGTTCCGGGCCGGCCGGGCTGTCCGGCAACACCGCCGCGGCCCAGCCGGAAGGGGCACCCGCGTCGGCCGGTGCGCCCAGCCCTCGGCCCGGTGGCGGCCCGGGCAGCGGATCGTCGCGCGCCCCGGGGGCCGCCGCCGACCCGTCCTGTGGCCGGTTCGCCGCCGACGTCTGCGCCGCGTACCTGCGGATCGCCACCACCGGGCGGGCCGACCAGGCGGCGGTGGACCTGCTCCGGCGTTCCTCCCCGGCCGACGTGCTGGGCCGGATCAAGGCCCCCGCCCTGCTGGTGCAGGGCGAGGCGGACACCCTCTTCCCGCTCACCGAGGCGGACGCCAACGCACGCGGCATCGCCGCCGCCGGCACCCCCGTGCGGGTGGCCTGGTTCACCGGCGGCCACGACGGCGGCACCGGCCCGACAAGCGACTCCGACCGGGTGAAGTACCTGACCGTGCAGTGGCTGGACCACTACGTCAAGGGCACCGGCGCGGCCCCCGGCGACGACTTCACGTTCTCCCGGATCGCCGGTTTCGACGCCCTCGACCGGGGCCTCGTCGCCACCGGTTACCGCACCGCCGACTATCCCGGGGTGACCGGGGACGCCCGGCGCGAGGTGCCGGTCACCGGGCCGGCCCAACCGGTCGCCAACCCGCCCAACGGCAACCCGGCGGCGATCTCGGCGATCCCGTTCGCCGGGTCGCTCGGCTCCCTGCTCGACGGGGTCGCCGGCGACGTACCCGGCCAGCACGCCCGGTTCGAGTCGACACCGCTGACCGAGGCGGTGGACGTGGTGGGTGCACCCACCGTCACCGTCCGGGCCGCGTCGGCGACCGGCGAGGCGGTCCTGTTCGCCAAGCTCTACGACGTCGACCCGGCCGGTGCGGCGACGCTGCCCGACGGGCTGGTCGCCCCGATCCGGTTGACCGGCCTGCCGGCCACCATCGACGCCGCGCAGCCGGTCCAGGTGACCCTGCCGGCGATCGTCCGCCGGGTCGAGGCCGGGCACCGGCTGCGGGTGGTGCTGGCCACCGCCGACCAGGCGTACACCACACCTGCCGAGCCGGCCGTCTACACGGTGGCGGTCGACGGGGCGGTGAGCCTGCCGACGGTCACCGCCACCCCGATCCCGACCACCGCCACGGTGTGGCGCTGGGTGCTGGTCGGCCTGCTGGCCGCGATCCTGGGCGGGCTCGTCGTGGTCGTCGCCGTGGTCCGCCGCCGGCACCGCCGCCAGGACGACTCCGTCCATCCCGAGTACGCGGGCATCCCGCTCGCCGTCCGTGACCTGCGCAAGGAGTACGCGGACGGGTTCGTCGCGGTGTCCCGGGTGGACTTCGAGGTGCACCCCGGCCAGGTGATGGGCCTGCTCGGCCCGAACGGCGCCGGCAAGACCACCACCCTGCGGGTGCTGATGGGGTTGACCCAGCCGACCGCCGGGGAAATCTACGTCTTCGGACACCGGCTGGTGCCCGGCTCGCCGGTGCTGTCGCGGATCGGCGCGCTGGTGGAGGGGCCCGGTTTCCTGCCGCACCTGTCCGGCCTGGACAACCTGAGGGCGTACTGGCGGGCGACCGGGCGGCCGTGGGCCGACGCGCACTTCGACGAGGCGTTGGAGATCGCCGGCCTGGGCGACTCGGTGCACCGGCGGACCAAGAACTACAGCCACGGCATGCGGCAGCGGCTGGCCATCGCGCAGGCCATGCTGGGCCTGCCGGAGCTGCTGGTGCTCGACGAGCCGACCGACGGGCTCGACCCGCCGCAGATCGCCGAGATGCGCCGGGTCCTCCAGCGGTACGCCACCGACGGCCGGGCGGTGCTGGTCTCCAGTCACCTGCTGGCCGAGGTGGAGCAGACCTGCACGCACGCGGTGGTGGTCAACAAGGGCCGGATCGTCGCCTCGGGCCCGGTGGAGGAGATCGTCGGCGAGTCGCCGAGCACCCTGTTCGAGGTGACCGACCAGGCCGCCGCGCGGGCGGTGCTGAGTCGCCTCGACGCGGTGCAGGTGCTGACCGCCGACGACGCCGGTGGGCTGGTGGTGGACACGAACGGGACCGCCCGCAGCGAGGTGGTGGCCGAGCTGGTCCGGGCCGGGATCGGGGTGGACCGGGTGGTGCCACGGCGTCGCCTGGAGGACGCGTTCCTCGCCCTGGTGGGCGAGAACTCTCGGGGAAGCGGTGACCGGTGATGGCAGGTTCTGCGGCGGGTTCGGCGTCGGGCCGGGGACCGGACGGCGGCACGACGGCGGGCGGCTCGGCCTCCGTCGGCACGGCTCCGGGCGGGTCCGGGCGGGGATCGTTCGGGCCGGGTGGGGCGGCGGTCGGGTACCGGCCGGGGGCGACCCTGCCGTTCGGGGCGGAGTTCCGCCGGCAGGCGTCGCGGCGGCGTACCCAGTTGGCACTCGGTTTCATGGTGCTGCTGCCGTTGATCATTCTGGTGGCGTTCCAGTTCGAGTCCGGGGACGACGACGGCAGCGGGCGCGGCGAGTTCTCCAGCCTCGCCGACCTGGCCACCTCGGGCGGGCTCAACTTCACCCTCTTCTCGATCCTGGTGTCGGCGTCGTTCCTGCTGGTCGTGGTGGTGGCGCTGTTCTGCGGTGACACGGTGGCCAGCGAGGCGAGCTGGGGCAGCCTGCGCTACCTGCTGGCGGTGCCGGTGCCCCGGGCCCGACTGTTGACGGTGAAGCTGCTGGTGGCGCTGGCGTACTCCGGGCTGGCCCTGCTGTTGTTGGCCGGCACGGCCCTGCTCGCCGGCACCCTGCGCTACGGCTGGTCGCCGCTGACCAGCCAGGTCGCCGCCGAGCTGACCCCGACCGAGGGGCTGGTACGGCTGCTGGCGGTGCTCGGCTACCTGGCGGTGGTCCTGCTGGTGGTGGCCGGGCTGGCGTTCCTGCTGTCGGTGATCACGGATGCTGCGCTGGGCGCGGTCGGCGGCGCGGTGCTGCTGTGGATCCTGTCCAGCATCCTGGATCAGATCACCGCGCTGGGGGCGCTGCGCGACTTCCTGCCGACCCACTACAGCAGCGCCTGGCTGGGCCTGCTGTCCACCCCGATGCAGACCGACGACGTGGTCCGGGGCGCGATCTCGGCGATCAGCTACGCCACCCTGTTCTGGGGGCTGGCCTTCTGGCGCTTCACCCGCAAGGACGTCACGAGCTGACGGCCGGTCTGACCCGGCCCGGCGGGCGGGGCAGTCGGGCGGCTCGCGGGCCGATAGTGCGCCATCACTGCTGTCGGACACCGCACCATCGGCCCCGTTGAGTCGATCATTCCGTCGTCAGGGCGCACCCGCCGTCGTGGCCGGCGGTGCGACCGCAGCGGCCGGGGCCGCCGAGCGGGGCGTCGCACCAGATCCGGGTACGCACGGACTGCCGGTCCTCCGGCGACAGGGTCGTCTCGCCGAAGTCGACGGCGAGCACGTGCCCGAGCGAACGACGCAACGCCATCGCCAGGGCGGCGACCTCGTCGACACTGGTCAGCCTGGTCGGCAGGTGGATGATCCAGCACGGGTCGGTCACCGTGGCCACCACCTGTTCCGGGCCGCTCTCGTCCGGCGGCAGTCGGCGTGCCCCGATCCCCACCGCCGCAGCGCCACCCGGATGCGCTCACCCTCGGTGGTGGCGGTCGCCAGGTCACGGGTGACCCGTTCCAGCTCGTCGGCGACCTGGTCGAGGAAGGCGTACACCTGCTCGGGGTCGAGGCCGCGCCACCGACGGGTGCCGAAGGTGACGGTGCGGACGTGCTGCGGCAGCAGCCGCCGCCCGGCTCGATAGATCATCCTGTCTCGCCCTTCCTGGCCGGTCGGGGTGCCGCACCTGACAACCCGTCGGTGTACGACCCCAGTGCGGCGACGGCAGCGGCCAGACACTCGGCCATCAGGTCGAGCTGCTCGGCGGCGCACCGCCACTGCCGCGCGGTCGTCTCGGTGTCGTGCCGCCCCGGTGGGGTGGTGACCCCGGTGGGGTCGGTCGGCGCGGCCTCGGCGGGGGCCGCGTCGCGGAGCTGCTGGCCGGCGGCGGTGACCCGGCCCGGGAGCTGCCGAATCCGACCGGCTGCCGCACTCCACCGGCCACGGACGGTATCCAGCGTCTCGACGAGGTCGCCGATGGTGCCCGGCTCGACGTGCCCGGCGGCGACCCGCAGCCGGCGTACCCCGTCGGTGACCTGCTGATCGACCTCGGCGGCCAGGTCGAGGGCGTCACCGCCGCTGCGTCGGGCCAGCCGGAGCGCCGGGTGGGTGCATCCCCCGCCGACGCGTTCCAGCAGCACCATCCCGGCGGCCACCTCGAGGTACGTCTCCCGCAGCTCGGCGGCGACCTGCTCGGCCGCCCGTATCGCGCTGGCGACCGGCACCTCCGTACTCGTCTCCACCGTGTCTCCTCTGCCTACGTGGGTGCCGGGGCAGCGCGCCGACCAACCTGGAAGGGGGTTCCAGCCGATCCGTACGCGCTGCCCCGGCCCTGTCCGGGTGCGGGACCCGGGGGATGAGTCGACCCTGTTTTGCCGACGAGGGCCGCTCGTCCCCAACATATGATGCCTAGTGTTAGAGGTGCAAGCCCTGACACGCTTAGAACTTGATGTCATAAGGGAACGGTGGTCAGATGGTGGTGCCGACGAGGGAGCACCGCCATGTCCGTGACGCCTTACTACGTACGCATCTCCGACGAGATCCGCGAACGGATCACCTCGGGTGACCTCCAACCTGGCGACAAGCTGCCGTCAATCGCCCAACTGTGTGCGCAGTACGGCGTCTCCACTCAGGTCATCCGCTCGGTCATGCTGACGTTGCGTGCCGAAGGGCTGGTGGAGGGGCATCAGGGGCGCGGGGTCTACGTGCGGAGTCGTACCGGGTGAGTGGCCGCGAACCGCTCCCACCCACTATCGCAGCGCGGCCTGCGGGGGCGGTACGACCTTGTCGAGTTGCCGTTCGAGGCTGAGCGGGTCATCGAAGAATTCGACGTCGCTGACGGTCCGCAACTCGGCGACGATCGCTGCCGGCCAGTCGCGCGCCGAGCCGTCCAGCGCCGCGACCCGGCTCTCTCGCGCGATCGTCGACAGGCCGAAGACGTGGTAGCAGTGCTCGGCTGCCTGGTCCGGGTCGCGCAGGCTGACAGCCTGGACATAGGCCGCCTTACTGTCGTTGGCGACCCGCAGGGTGACCGGCCGGTTCCGTCCTGACTCCAGCGGAATCGGAGCGTCCCGTTGAAGCTGACGGCCACGCCCAGCCCAGACGGTGACCCGGTCTGCGACCCGATCGACGAATCTCATCCCCGCCTGCCGTGGGGCGAGCCAGCGCAGCTGATCGGTGCGGAGGGAAGCCTGGGCGACGTCGAGCACCAGCCTGCCCAGATCGTCAGCGGCCCCGAAGGTGGTGATTTCACCGGGTGCCGCATTCACCCCGTTGAGGCCGCCTCCAGCCATGATCTCGCGAAATGCCTCGGCAGCGCGGCCGGCGAACAGGTTCACGCCAGCCATGGCCAACAGGGAAGCGGCGGCTGCACGATCGGTCACCCGGTAGCCGGAGCCCATCGGCTCGACCAGCACCCGTACGCCGTCGCCGTCGCCATAGGTCAGCGGCAGATCGACCAGTAGACCGTCTCCGTAGGGGTGCACGACGGTGTTGTCGTTGACGGCCCGGAGGACAGCACCGATGACGGTCGCGGCGTCCACGGTCATCTCCCTCCTCACGGCTCCCGCCAGATGAAGTCGTCCCCGATCGCGATGAAACACTCCGCAGCGAACGCTTCCAGGATCGCACGGTACGTGCCGGGTGCGACCCTCGGTTGCAGCGGAACGGTGGGGATGTCGTCTGGTTCGTAGGCGCCCTCTTCACCGCCACCGGGCTCGCTGCGGTGCTTGTGCGTACCGGGAAACGGGGGATGCGGGGCGTTCAGGCAGAGCCGGCGAGCGGAGAAGCCCAGGCGACCCTCGCCGGCGAGATACTGAAGCGCCGGCTCGCTCGGCTTCAGCTCGTTGACGGTCATCCGTAGCCGGCACGGAGCGAGCGCTTCGATGCCGGTGACGACCCGGATCAGGCCCTGCTTGATCACGGGGCTCCTGGCGGTCCACGTCATGCCGCCCACGGTGGTCGCGGCCGCAAGCGGTGACAGCAGGGTACCCAGATTGGCGGCCGTGATCAGGGGGGACACCTGCCGACTCACGATCGCAGCCTTCCTGCCTCCAGAGGTGACGATGTGAGACCACCTCGCTCTGTGTCGGGCCGGACACTATCGGAGACGGCGGCCATGGATGCAGTAGCAGCGCTCGTGTCGAGTCACGACCTGCCATTGGTGCCCGGGCCCTCATACCAGTGGTCGGGCGCGGAGCCGGGTCAGCCGGTGGTGGGAAGGGAGACGGTGACCACCAGGCCGCCGTCGGGGCGGGGGACGGCCCGCACCGTTCCGCCGTGCGCCCGCGCCACCGCCCGGACGATGGAAAGCCCCAGGCCGAAGCCCCGCTGACCGGCGACCCGTTCCCGGTTGAGCCGGCGGAACGGCAGGAACATCGTCTCGATCTCGTACCCGGGCACCACCGGCCCGCTGTTGCTGACGGTCAGGGTGGCCCGACCGTCGACCACGGCCGTGGCGACCGAGAGCCAGCCGCCGGTGTCGACGTTGTGCCTGACGGCGTTCTCCACCAGGTTCTGGGTGAGCCGTTCCAGCAGGACCGGGTCGCCGGCCGTCCGCGCCGGGGCCAGTTCGCGGGTGACGGCGAGCGTGGTGGACCGGCCGGTCTGCTCCGCGACGTGACCGGCGACCTCGGCGAGGTCCACCTCGGTGTGTTCGGCCAGCGCGTTCTCCGAGTCGGCGAGGGTGAGCAGCCCGTCGATCAGCCGTTCGTGGCGTTCGTTGACGGCCAGCAGGGTCTCGCCGAGCTGTCGTAGCTCGGGCGGGGCGTCCGGGCGGGTGATCGCCAACTCGACCAGGGACCGGTTGATCGCCAGGGGCGTACGCAGCTCGTGGGAGGCGTTGGCGACGAAGCGCCGCTGCCCGTCGAAGGACCGGTCGAGGCGTTCGAGCATCAGGTCGAAGGTGTCGGCCAGCTCCTTCACCTCGTCGGTCGGCCCGGCCAGGGCGATCCGTTCGTGTAGTCCCCGGCCGGCCCCGTCGGCTCCGGCGATGCGACGGGCGGTGCCGGTGATCTGCTGCAACGGCTGCAACGCCCGGCCGGCGACCAGCCAACCGAACGCGACCGCGGCGATGGTCACCACGGCCAGGGCCACTCCGCCCTGGGTGAGCAGCGAGTCGAGGGCGTCCCGGCGGGCGTCGTCCTGCACCTGGCGGACGATGGCGCGCAGGTGTTCGGCCTGGTTGGCGTTGATCTGGGTGCCCTGGGGCAGCGAGATCGACTCCTTGCCACCGGTCCCGCGCAGGTTGAACCCGAGACCGTGGGCGAGCCGCTGGTCCACCAGCACGTACGTCACGGCGAGCAGTACCGTGCCGGCGAGCAGGAACAGGCCACCGTAGATGAGGGTCAGCCTGGCCCGGATGGTCGGTTTCCTCATCGGATCTGGTATCCCACCCCGGGCACCGTCTCGATGACGGGTGGGTCGCCGAGCTTGCGCCGCAGCTTCATCACGGTGACCCGCAGCACGTTGGTCATCGGGTCGATGTGCTCGTCCCAGGCCCGTTCGAGGAGGTCCTCGGCGGAGACCACCGCGCCGTCGGCGCGTAGCAGCTCGGCCAGCACGCCGAACTCCTTGCGGGACAGCGGCACGAAGTTCCCGTCCCGGGTGACCTGCAACCGGGACGGGTCGAGGACGATCCCGGCCCGGGTCAGCTGCGGTGGGGCGGCGGGGCGGGTGCGTCGGGTCAACGCGTGCACCCGGGCGCTCAGCTCGACGAACGCGAACGGTTTGGTGAGGTAGTCGTCGGCGCCGATGGCCAGGCCGGCGACCCGTTCCCGGACGGCGGCGGCGGCGGTCAGCATCAGGATCCGGGTGTCCCGTTCGGCACTGACCAGGGCGCGGCAGACGTCGTCGCCGTGCACGACCGGCAGGTCCCGGTCGAGCACGACCACGTCGTACCCGTTGACGCCGATGCGTTCCAGGGCGGCGTCGCCGTCGTAGGCGACGTCGACCGCGAACGACTCCCGGCGGAGCCATTCGGCGATCGCGTCCGCGAGCAGTTTCTCGTCCTCGCACACCAGTACGCGCACCGTTCCATCCTCGCCTATGCCGGGATAACCACCGCGTTAACGTTGCCGTTTACGCCCTGGATACCGCCTCAGGAGTTGAGTTATCCCTAATGCCGGCTGTCTGCCGGTCGGAAGGGAGACCAACGATGCGACGAAATCAGCTGAGCCTGCTCCTGGCCCTGCCCGTGGTGGCGGTCCTCGCCCTGAGCGGTTGTCAGTCCGATGCCGCCGACGACTCCGGGGTGGCCAGCGCCGGTGGTGGCGGCGCGGAGCCCTCGCTCTCCGCCGCCGCGGCGATGAGCGACGAGGAACGCCAGCTCAAGTTCACCACGTGTCTGCGGGAACAGGGGCTCGACGTGCCGGACCCGCAGCCGGGGCAGAAGGGGCCCCGGTTCAACGGCGGGTCGGACGTGGACCCGGCCAAGGTGCAGTCGGCGCTGCAGCAGTGCCGCGAGTTCGCCCCCAACGGCGGGCAGCCCCGGCAGCTCGACGCGGGCCAGGTCGAGCAGGTCCGCAAGCTGGCCCGGTGCATGCGGGAGAACGGCGTGCCGAACTTCCCGGACCCGGCCGCCGACGGCCGCATCCAGCCCGGTCGGGCCGACATCGACCTGAAGGACCCGGCGGTGCGGACCGCGTTCGACAAGTGCCGGGAGACCGTGCCCAACCTCGGTGAACGTCGGGGGACGTCATGACCGGCGCATCCCGATCCGCTGACCCGTCCGTCACCGGCCCGGCTGCGTCTGCGGTCCGGCGGCGACGCCCGCGACCGGTGTTCCTGCTCGGGGCGGCGGGGCTGCTCGTGGTGGCGGTGGCGGCAACGGCGGTCACCTTCGCCAGTGACGGCCACGCCGACCGTGCGACGTCGTCCGACCGCAGGCCGCCGTCGTCCGCCAAGGTCACCCGGCAGACCCTGGTCGACCGGGAGACCAAGAACGGCGAGCTGGGGTACGGCACCCCGCGCGCCCGGGACAGCCGGCTGAGCGGGACGGTCACCTGGCTCGCCGAGGGCGGCGCGACGGTCAAGCGGGGTAAGACGCTCTACCGGATCGACGACGAACCGGTGGTGCTGCTCTACGGTGGCCTGCCCGCGTACCGGGTGCTGCGTTCCGGGGTCAGCGGCACCGACGTCAAACAGTTCGAGCAGAACCTCGCCGCGCTCGGGCACGACGGTTTCACCGTCGACGAGGATTTCACCTCGGCGACCGCCGACGCGGTCCGGGACTGGCAGGAGGACCTGGGTCTGCCGGAGACCGGGCAGGTCGAGCCGGGCCGGATCGTCTACGCCCCCGGTGAGGTCCGGGTGGAGAGCCACGGCGTGGAGGTGGGCGACACCGTCGGTGCGGGCAAGGTGGTCCTCTCGACCACCGGTACCACCCGCCTGGTCACCTGCACCCTCGACGTGGAGGACCAGCGGTTGGCCCGCAAGGGCGCGGAGGTGACCATCACGCTGCCCGACGGCACCCGCAGCACCGGCAAGGTCGACACGGTCGAGACGGTGGTGCAGACCTCGGCGGCGACGACGGGCAAGGAGTCGGAGACCGACACCAAGATCGAGGTGACCGTCACCGGGGACGACGCCAAGGCGCTGGCCGGCTACGACAAGGCGGCGGTGGACGTCGGCCTCGTCGCCTCGGAACGCGCCGACGTGCTCACCGTGCCGGTCGCGGCACTGCTCAACCTGGCCGAGGGCGGCTACGGGCTGGAGGTGGTCGAGGAGGGTGGCACCCGGATCGTCGCGGTGCGTACCGGCCTGTTCGCCGACGGCCGGGTGGAGGTCTCCGGCGACGCGGTCACCGAGGGGCTGACCGTGGGGATGCCCGGTGACTGAGCCGCCCCGGGCCGACCACCCGGACCACGTGGTCGAGCTGCGTGACGTGACGAAACGCTACGGCGACACGGTCGCCGCCCTCGGTGGGGTGTCGATGAGCGTCGACCGGGGGGCCCTGGTGGCCATCGTCGGCCCGTCCGGCTCGGGGAAGTCCACCATGCTCAACGTGATCGGCACCCTGGACCGGCCCACCTCGGGCGCGGTCCACATCGACGGGTACGACGCCGCGCGGTTGTCCGACCGGGAACTGTCCGCGCTGCGGGCCAGCCGGATCGGCTTCGTGTTCCAGCAGTTCCACCTGGCTGCCGGCGTACCCCTGGTGGAGAACGTGGCGGACGGCCTGCTCTATGCCGGGGTGCCCCGGCGGGAGCGGCGGCGGCGGGCGGAGGCGGCGCTGCGACGGGTCGGCCTGGGACACCGGCTGGACCACCGGCCGCACCAGCTCTCCGGCGGGGAGCGGCAGCGGGCGGCGATCGCCCGTGCGGTGGTCGGTGAACCGCCGCTGCTGCTGGCCGACGAGCCGACGGGCAACCTCGACTCCAGCTCCGGCGCGGGGGTGATGGAGCTGCTGCACGAGCTACACGCGGCCGGTACCACCATCGTGGTGATCACCCACGACCGGGAGATCGCGGCGAGCCTGCCCCGGCAGGTGCAGATGCGCGACGGGCTGATCGTGGCGGACTCCGCCGCCCTGACCGAGGGGGTGCTGCGATGACCACCACGCCGCTGCGGTCGACGGGCGCGGCCCGGCGAAGCGGTGCGGGGCGACCGGAGCTGCTGCGACCGGCCCGGATGAGCCCGCAGGACGTGCTGCGGGTCGGTGGCGTGGGGCTGCGGACCCGGCCGCTGCGGGCGTTCCTGTCCGCTCTGGGCATCGCCATCGGCATCGCCGCGATGATCAGCGTGGTCGGCATCTCCTCGTCGTCCCGGGCCGACCTGGACCGGACGCTGGCCGCCCTGGGCACCAACCTGCTCACCGTCGCGCCGGGGAGCACCCTCTTCGGTGCGGACGCCCAGTTGCCGGTCGAGGCGGTCGGCATGATCAGCCGGATCGGCCCGGTACGCCAGGTGTCGGCGACCGCCCAACTGGCCGACATGCCGGTCTACCGGTCGGACCGGATCCCGGCGGCGCAGACCGGTGGCCTCGGCACCCAGGCGGTGGAGCTGGACCTGCTCGACACCGTCGGCGCCTCACTGGCCAGCGGGACCTGGCTCAACGAGGCCACCGGGCGGTATCCGGCCACGGTGCTCGGGTCGGTGGCCGCGGAGCGGCTCGGCCTCGGCGCGGCCGGGCCGGACATCCGGGTCTACCTCGACGGGCGCTGGTTCACCGTGATCGGCATCCTGCGACCGGTCCCGCTCGCCCCGGAACTCGACTCGTCGGCCCTGGTCGGTTGGTCGGCCGCGACCACCTACCTGGGCCTGGACGGGCACCCGACCCGGATCTACACCCGCTCGGCCGAGCAGCACGTCGAGGCGGTCCGGGCGGTGCTGGCGGCGACGGCCAACCCGGAGCAGTCCAACGAGATCCAGGTTTCCCGGCCGTCCGATGCGCTCGCCGCCCAGCAGGCCACCGACGAGGCGTTCACCGGTCTGCTGCTCGGGCTGGGTGCGGTGGCGTTGCTGGTCGGCGGGGTGGGGGTGGCCAACACCATGGTCATCTCGGTGATCGAACGGCGGGCCGAGATCGGGTTGCGGCGGTCGCTGGGTGCCACCCGGGGGCAGATCCGCACCCAGTTCCTCGCCGAGTCGCTGCTGTTGTCCGCCCTGGGTGGGCTGGGCGGGGTGCTGCTCGGTGGCCTGGTCACCGCCGGTTACGCCGGTTCACAGGGGTGGCCGACGGTGGTGCCGCTGTGGGTGGTGGCCGGCGGCATCGGGGCGACGATCGGCATCGGTGCGTTGGCCGGGCTCTACCCGGCGATCCGGGCCAGCCGGCTGGCCCCCACCGAGGCTCTCGCCACCCCCTGACCGTGGCCCGCCCGACGGGTGGTCCGGCGGCCGGTGGGGGACCTCACCGGCCGCCGGACCACGATCAGCCGGGCCGGCTCAACGTCGGCTCACCCGGATCAGTTCCCAGCCGCCCTTCGGGACACCGGGCGTCGGGTCGGTGCGCAGGTTCATCGGGTTCGCCATCCCGAGATAGAGCGTGGAGCCGTCCACGACCATGGTGCGGACACCCTGGTTGAGCGGGTTGCCGAAGCCGCCGGTGTCGACGGCGCGGGCCGGCCGGCCGGGCGCGTCGAACGACCATAGGTCCGCCCCGAAGGTCGGCGGGCTGGGCGTCGTGCCGGCCGGGGGCGTCGGCATCTCACCTTCCAGCGAGATGTAGGCGAAGTCCATGGTGCCGACGTAGAGCCGGCCGCCGGCCACCGCCATCTTCCAGGCGTACAGGTTGAACGGGTCGCCGAAGCCGGAGCCGCCGTAGACCGGGGTCGCCCCGGTCGGGGCCGGGGCCCACGCGCCGACGCCGTTGTTCGCGGTCGGGTCGTACGCCGGCAGCGTCGACTCGCCGTAGAGCGTCTCGATCCGTTCGTGTGCGCCACCGAGGTCCTGGCCGCGGAAGACGGCGAACGCCCGCTGGGTGTTCTGCACCGTGGCCTGGAGCTGCGCCTGACTGCGCGGCGGGTACACCGACAGGTGCAGGGCGGTCGCCTGCAACGGCACGTGCATGGTCCCCCAGTGCAGCCGGCCGCCGTAGGAGGCGAGACCACCGAGGGCGTACGCCCGGCGGACCACCGGGTCGGGCTCGTAGTCGGCGGCGGACCAGACCTGCGACCAGTTGCCGGCGTCCTCCGGGTTGAGTCCGGGTGCGCCGGCCGTCAGCGGCGGGCTCATCCAGATACCGGCCAGGTCGGCCGGGTCGGTGCCGTCACCGGTGCCCGCCGCCGGGAGGGCGCCGACGGCGCGCGGTGCCTGCTCGCCCACGTCGGAGTACGACGGGCCGACCGGGGGCGGCGTCGGGAGGATGCCGGCTGCGGCGCGCTCGGCCACCGAGCCGTCGACGATCGCCTTGGGCCAGGTCGAGACGTAGAGCCGCCCCTGGTGCTCGGTGAGGTCGGCGACCTGGGTGGGCAGGTCGGCGACCTCGGTGAAGGCGAACGGGTCGGTGCGGTCGCCGGTCCAGCGCAGCACCCGGCCGGCCTCGCCACCGTTGGCGCCCAGCCCGACCCCGGCGTAGAGCACGCCGCCGGCCACCACCCAGTGCCGGATGTTCTCGTACGCGGTGAGGTTGGTCGAGCCGAGGTAACGGCCGGTGACGGTGTCGAAGGCGAACACGTTCACCCCGCCGACCACGCTCGGGCCACCGAGCAGTACGACGCCCTGGTGGGCGGCGGCGCTACGCAGGCCGGCGGTGGTGTTCAGCAGGTTCGCGTCCGCCGGGGATGCGGACGTGATGTCGGCGGTGCGTTCGGTGAGTCGTTCGGTGGCCAGGTCGTAGGTGTAGACCTCGGGGGTGCGGTGGTCGCCGAGGGTGGCGGGCAGGGCGGGGTTGCCCCGGGCCGGCTGGCTCTGACCGAACTCGCAGACATAGTCGTCGTTGAGGATCGGTTCGCGGACCTGGTAGCCCTCGGGCTTCAGGCAGAGCACGTTCGCCCCGGTGCCGAACCAGAGTCGGCGGCCGGCCTGGGCGAGCCCCCAGACGTACGACTGGTTGACCTTGGGCTGTCCCACGGTGCAGGGCGGTCCGGGGGGATAGTCGACGCCGACGCCGGCAAAACACTCGTCAGCGGCTGCCTTGGCGAGCAGTCGTACCGTTTCGGGGCGAATGTCGGCGTGGGCCGGAGTGGCGAGCAAGGGCAGCAGGATCAGGGTGGCAAATGCGGGCAGCAGTCGTCCCGGTAGGGGTGGTCGACGTCGCACGGTGGTCCTTTCCGTGAACAAACGGTCGGGCTGGCGATAGCCGGGACGGGTGGGCTGGATCGCTCTCGACCAGGGGAGATGGGTAATCGGCGGTGCACCCGGAGGGGTGGTGCAGGTTGCCGGATCGCGTCGGTCGACGGGAATGGCAAATTGCCGGCGCGAGGTTACGGGCCGGCTCGGTGGGGTGGTTTTGGCGGGTGATTCCGAGGGTGGTTGTCGCAGTTCCGGGGGCAACGTGGTGCCGAGGCTAACGTATTACGCAGCCCGTTATCACCGGAAAAGTTGTTAAGGATTTTTGAACTGGCGGCCGTGCCGGCTACTGCCGTGAGTCGATGTCGAGGCGTGGCGCTGGGTGCCGCGGCCGGGCCTCGTGAAAATTGCTGACGGGTGGGGCGTTCCGGGTGTCGCGGGTAAACCGCGCCAACCGCCTGCTGTCGTCCGAAGTTGGCGCACAGTGCGGACACCTAGCGCTGGCGGCGGTGTCGGGGCCAGGCCCCTCGCCGCTGGTCGGGTGGGCCGGGCCCGGTCGGGGTTTCCCGGTGACCTCCCGGTGGCTTCCCGCGCGAATTGCGTGCATATTCATTTTCCATAAACGCGGCGTATGAACTTCGTGACAGTTAATTCATAGTTAACAATCATTACGTTCCGAGCCGCTCCGGCTCGCGGCGGGGAGGTGGTCGGGGTCGGCCGGTGGTGGTCGCGGGTGCGTGGGCCCGGCATCGCTCCCGACGCGACGTAGGGGTGACACCGGGACGTCGGGGTGGGGTAATGTCTCGCACCGAGACCTTCCCAGTAACAAAGAATTTATCGATTTAACTGCTTCGATGCCTCATCATGAGGGGACGTAATCCCTTCCATGGAGGTTCCCATGAACGTGTCTCGGCTCGGCGGGCCGACCCTCTCGCTGTACCGCATCGTCATCGGCCTGCTGTTCATGCTGCACGGCCTGTCCTCGGTCTTCGGGTTGTTCGGCGGCAACCCCGTGACCGGCAAGGCTGTCCCGGTCGGTGCCTGGCCCGGCTGGTGGGCCGCACTGATCCAGCTCGTCTGCGGTGCGCTGGTGCTGGCCGGGCTCTTCACCCGGCCCGCCGCGCTCCTCGCGTCCGGCTCGATGGCATACGCCTATTTCGTGGTGCACCAGCCGGAAGGGCTGCTGCCGCTGCGCAACGGAGGCGAGCTGTCGGCGCTCTTCTGCTGGTCGTTCCTGCTGATCGCGGTGCTCGGCCCGGGCTCCTGGGCGCTGGACACGCTGCTCGCCCGCCGCAGCGCCGACGCCCCGTCGGCACCGGTGGCGGAGCGAAGCTCGGTGCCTGCCTGACGCACTGACCGGCGTCGCCGGAGCCGCAACGAGGCGGCTCCGGCGACGCGTGCGGTCAGGGGTTGTACGGCGCGTCGGTGTGACTCACCTCGGCGAGGGTGCTGCCGGAGAGCTTGTAGACCGACGTCCGCTTGATGTCCAGCTCGGCCATGCCCCGGCTGGGGCTGCGGGTCAGCCAGACCACGGTGGCCTTGCGCCCGGCCACGCTGATCGAGACGACCGGGGTCCGGTCGCCGAGGTCGGTCAGCGCGCGGAACACCGGCAGGCCACCGCTGTTGCGCCACGCCGCGAGCGTGTAGAAGGTGCCGCTGCCTCCGGTCTTGATCGCCACCGCGCCCACCGCGTCCTCCGCGCCGTCGCCGTCGAGGTCACCGATGCCGCAGGGCTTCTGGAGCGTCACGGTGGCCCCGTCCTCGCCCGACCACTGCCCCCCGGCCAGCGGCAGGTAGTCCGGGTAGCCGTTGTAGGGCGTCTTGCTGCTGCCGAGCCGGGCCTCCGCCAGATGGGCACAGGTCAACGGTGCCTTGACCGGCGCGGCGGCGGTGGTGGTCGGGGCGGCGGCCGGCGGGGTGGTGGGGGCGGCCTTCTTCACCTCCGGCGACGGAGCCTCGCTGGTGGGAGTCGCCTCGGGGGAGACCTGACTCAGCACCGAGGCGGTGGAGGGCCCGGTGGACGGGCCGACGGTGGACGCTGCCTCGTCCGTCCCGCCCTGCTCACCCCCGCAGGCGGCGGTCAGTAGGCAGACCATGGTGAGGGTCGCAAGGCTCGACGGGATCCGTCGCATGGGCGGGGGGTCCTCTCTCGACGTCAGGTCTCCCGCACCGTACTGATCGATGGCAATGTCGGTCATCGGCTCGTCGGCCGGCCCCCCACCGGCCTGTCGGAGCGC
This sequence comes from Micromonospora sp. NPDC049257, assembly GCF_040678915.1. Taxonomy (NCBI): domain Bacteria; kingdom Bacillati; phylum Actinomycetota; class Actinomycetes; order Micromonosporales; family Micromonosporaceae; genus Micromonospora; species Micromonospora sp. NPDC049257. The sequence goes on along the minus strand of NZ_JBFAQU010000005.1, from coordinate 122,978 downwards.
GGTCAGGGGCCGACCGGAGGGCCGGTGCGCGGATCCGCACAAGGGCGTACTGAGCTGGAAACTTGCCCGAAACATCAATGGCTTCCGGTGCGGCCGGCGCACGCCCCGCCGGCAGGTGGTTCACACCGTGGGAAGCCGACTGGGCGATGGCGGCGAAGCTGCCTAGACTCGACGGCACAACTGCATACCTCATCCAGAGGGGCTGAGGGATACGGCCCGACGACGCCCCGGCAACCACCCCGCGCGCTCATCGCTGAGCGTCCCGCGGGGCAGGTGCCAATTCCGTCCCCGCCGCAGGGTGCGATGCGGGGAAAGATGAGAGGAATCCGCCATGACGTCGACGCTCGCCGCCCCCGGTATCGACACCACCGCCAGCCCGGCCCGCGCCCTGGTCTGCCGCGCCTGCTCCGCCCGCTACCCGCTCGCCGCGCAGCACGCCTGTTACGAGTGTTTCGGCCCGCTGGAGGTCGACTACGACGCCGCCGCACTGGCCGCCGTCACCCGGGAGCAGATCGAGGCCGGCCCGCAGAACATCTGGCGGTACGCCGCCCTCCTGCCCGCCGGCCAGGACCCGGCCACCCGGGTCACCCTCGACCCGGGGCTCACCCCGCTGGTGGCGGCCCCGAACCTCGCCGCCGAACTGGGCATCAGCGCGCCGCTGTGGGTCAAGGACGACAGCGCCAACCCGACCCACTCGTTCAAGGACCGGGTCGTCTCGGTGGCGCTGACCGCCGCGAAGGCGCTCGGCTTCACCCGGTTCGCCTGCGCCTCGACCGGCAACCTGGCCAACTCGGTGGCCGCCCACGCGGCCCGCGCCGGAGCGCCCTCGGTGGTCTTCATCCCGGGTGACCTGGAGCAGGGCAAGGTGATCACCACCGCCGTCTACGGCGGCGACCTGGTCGCCATCGACGGCTCGTACGACGACGTGAACCGGCTCTGCGGGGAGCTGGTGGAGACCGACGAGTTCGAGGACACCGCGTTCGTCAACGTCAACGTCCGGCCCTACTACGCCGAGGGCTCCAAGACCCTCGGGTACGAGGTGGCCGAGCAGCTCGGCTGGCGTATCCCGGCCCAGGTGGTCGTCCCGATGGCCTCGGGCGAGCTGCTCACCAAGATCGACAAGGCGTTCTCCGAGCTGGTCGAGATCGGGCTGGTCGAGGCGCCCGCCGGGGGTTGGAAGGTGTTCGGCGCCCAGTCGGCCGGCTGCAACCCGATCGCCGCCGCCCTGCACGCGGACACCGACACCATCACCCCGGTCCGGCCGACCGGCATCGCCAAGTCGCTCAACATCGGCGACCCGGCCGCCGGCCTGTACGCCCTGGAGGCGGTGCGGCGGACCGGCGGCTGGATGGAGTACGTCGACGACGAGGAGATCCGCGCCGGCATCCGGTTGCTGGCCCGCACCACCGGGGTCTTCGCCGAGACGGCCGGCGGGGTGACCGTTGCGGTGCTGCGCAAGCTCGTCGAGTCCGGCCGGCTCGACCCGACCGCCGAGACGGTCGTTTTCAACACCGGCGAGGGCCTGAAGACCATCGACGCCGTCGCCGGCCAGGTCGGCCCCACCCACCGGATCAAGCCGTCCCTGCGGGCCGCCCGCGACGCCGGCCTCCTCTCCTGATCCCCCGGGGAGTGGATCTCCGAGTGACCGGAATTTCGCGGTGAGTGGCGAAAACCCGCCGGGAAGGACTTGACGGCAGGAACCGGGCGGCGCAAGATGCTCCGTGCGGGAGGGCTTTCGCCGGAGACTTTTCAAGTTCTTGCGACCCAACGCCGGAGGCGTTGTGCGAACGTCCCTCCCGACCAACGTGCAAGGGGGCCAGCGGAAATCCGCTGGCCCCCTTCGTCGTCGACAGGAAGACTCCCGGCGTGACCGTGGACATCGCAGCAATCGATCCGACCGACCAGCCGGCCCTCGATGCGGCCTACCGGATCGCGGCCACGGTCGAAGCGACGGAGTCACCCGACCTGCCGCCGCTGTGCCGTCGCCGGTTCGAGGCGCCGCTGCGGCACCCGATGCCCGGCATCGACACCCGCTGGTCGGTGGCGCGACTGGACGGCGTGGTCGCCGGCTGGGTCCGGCTCAACCTCCACCTCCTGGACAACACCGACAACGCCAGCGTCGAGCTGGTGGTGGACCCGGCGCACCGGCGGGCGGGAGTGGGGCGGGCGTTGTTCACGCACGCCCGCGAGCAGCTGCGGGCGGCCGGCGGCAAGCGGATGGTCGGCTCCGCCGTGGCCGCGCTGCCCGGCGAGCCGGGTGGACAACTGCCCGGGGCGGCCTTCGCGGCGGCGCTCGGCGCGAAGGCGGCGCTGGTCGACGTCCGCCGTCGACTCGACGTCACCGCGCTCGACCGGGACCGGCTGGCGGCGCTGCGGGCCGGGGCGCGCTCGGCCGTCGCCGGCTACCGCACGGTCCGCTGGCACGGGCACCCGCCGACGGAGCACCTCGCCGACCTCGCCTACCTGGAGGGCCGGATGATGACCGACGCACCCCTGGGTGACCTGGAGTGGGAACCCGAGCGGATGGACGCCGAGCGCATCCAGGGCATGGAGCGGGCGCTGGACGCGCGGGGCGTCCGCCGCTACAGCGTCGCCGCCGTGCACGAGGCGTCCGGCCGGCTGGTCGCGTGGACCGTGCTCAGCCTGGCCGCGAACACCACCCGGCACGCCTGGCAGCAGCTCACCATCGTCGACCCGGCCCACCGGGGGCACCGGCTCGGGCTGCTCTGCAAGGCCGAGAACCTCGAACACACCCTGACGTACGAGCCGGAGCTGAGCGTGGTCGACACCTACAACGCGGCGGCGAACACCCACATGATCGCGATCAACGAGCTGCTCGGGTTCCGGCCGGTGGCCGGGTCCACGGAGTGGCAGTCGACCATCTGATCTGTGACACGCCCCTACTGATCTGGTCAGCATCTGTTGCATGATGGCGGGCATGACGGAGACCCCGCACCCGCTGTACGACAGGCACGCCGACACCCTGCACCGCGCGCTGACCGCGATCACCGAACGCGGGTACTGGTCCGCCTACCCCGAATCGCCCAGCCCCCGGGTGTACGGCGAGACCGCCGCCGCCGACGGGAAGGCCGCCTTCGAGGCGTACCTCGGTGGCGACTTTCCGCTCGACCAGCCCGGCACGGCCGACCGGGTCGCCACCGAGACGAGCCCGTTCGGGGTGGCCCTGGACGTGCGCTACCCGCACCCGGGCGCCGACGAGGTGGTCGCCGCCGCCTCCGCCGCCCTGCCGGCCTGGCGCGACGCCGGCCCGCAGACCCGGGCGGGGGTGTGCCTGGAGATCCTCGACCGGTTGCACAAGCACGTCTTCGAACTGGCCAACGCGGTGCAGTTCACCAGCGGCCAGGCGTTCGTGATGGCCTTCCAGGCCGGCGGCGCACACGCGCTGGACCGGGCCCTGGAGGCGATCGCCTACGCGTACGCCGAGATGACCCGGCACCCCGGGACGGCCAGCTGGGAGAAGGCCGCCGGCAAGGGCGACCCGCTGCGGATGACCAAGACGTTCCACGTGGTGCCGCGTGGGGTGGCCCTGGTGATCGGCTGCAACACCTTCCCGACCTGGAACTCGTACCCCGGGCTGTTCGCCTCACTGGTCACCGGCAACCCGGTCGTGGTCAAGCCGCACCCCCGCGCGGTGCTGCCCCTGGCGATCACCGTGCGGTACGCCCGGGAGGTGCTCGCCGAGGCCGGCTTCGACCCCGACCTGGTGCTGCTCGCCCCCGAGGCCCCCGGCGAGAAGCTGGCCTCGACCCTCGCCCTGCACCCCGCCGTGAAGATCGTCGACTTCACCGGCTCCACCGGGTACGGCGACTGGCTGGAGGCCAACGCCCGGCAGGCGACGGTCTACACCGAGAAGGCCGGCCTGAACACCGTCGTCATCGACTCCACCGACGACTTCGCCGGCATGTGCCGCAACCTCGGTTTCACGCTGACCCTCTACAGCGGGCAGATGTGCACCACCTCGCAGAACATCCTCATCCCCGCCGCCGGCATCACCACCGACCAGGGGCACAAGAGCTTCGACGAGGTGGCCGCCGGCATCGCCGCCACCGTCGGCAAGCTCACCGCCGACCCGGCCCGGGGCGTCGAGCTGACCGGGGCGATCGTCAACGACGGAGTGCTGGAACGCCTCGACGAGGTCACCAAGGTCGGCGAGGCGGTGCTGGAGTCGCGTACCGTCACGCACCCCGCGCTGACCGACGCGGTGGTCCGGACGCCGACCATCGTCAAGCTCGCCGCCACCGACACCGAGGTCTACGGCCGGGAGTGGTTCGGGCCGATCTCCTTCGTCATCGCCACCGACTCGACCGCGCACAGCATCGAGATCCTGCGGTCCACCGTCGGAGAGTCCGGCGCGCTGACCGCCGCCGTCTACTCCACCGACGAGGCGGTGCTGGACGCCGTCGAGGCCGCCGCGATCGACGTCGGGGTGCACCTGTCGGCCAACCTCACCGGTGGGGTCTTCGTGAACCAGTCCGCCGCTTTCTCGGACTTCCACGGCAGCGGCGCGAACCCGGCCGCCAACGCCGCCCTCACCGACGGCGCCTACGTCGCCAACCGCTTCCGCATCGTCCAGTCCCGCCGCCCCGCCTGACCCCACCGTCCCCTTCCCCCACCCCCGCCTTCCCACCACCCCCACCCCCGTCCGCGCTCCGGCTGCGGGCGGGGGTGGTCCGTGGTCGGTGGTCCGTGGTCGGTGGTCCGTGGTCCGTGGTCGGTGGTCGGTGGTCGGCCGTCGGTGGTCCGTGGTCGGTGATCAAGAGGTTTACGTCAGCCTGAGTGGCTGATTTGACGTAAACCTCTTGATCACCGGCCCGGCGCGGCCCGGCCCGGCCCGGCGCGGCCTGGGGTTTGGGGTGGGGGTCAGGCGGGGCGGCGCATCTGGAGTTCGGTGAGGGCGGGGATCTTGGGGTGCGGGACGCGGACGCCGGTGTCGGTGAAGCCCAGACGGTGGTAGGCCCGGTAGGCACGGTCGTTGCCGACCACCACCTCGAGCATGAGCTGTGGTCGGCCGCAGGCGCGCGACCAGGCGGCGACCTCGTCGATCAGCGCGCCGAGCAGGCCGGTGCCCCGCCACGAGGGGTTCACGTAGACCGCGTAGACGACCGTCAGGTCCGGCTCGTCGGGGGCGACGGTGCCGCCCGCGTGGCCGACCAGCCGGCCGCCGGGATCGGCCACGAACTGGGCGGTGTGGCACCCCTGGGACACGTACGCGATCCGGGCCGCGTAGTCGGCGTGCGGGCGGGCGGCGGCCTCGGCGACGGTCTCCAGGAAGGCCAGCGGCGCATCCGCGAGCATCTCCAACCGCAGCGCCCGCATCCGGGCGGCGTCCTGCGGGCGCACCCGGTGCACGGGTGCCGTCCGGGTCACCGGTGGGGCCGGGGCAGATGTCATGTGCGCATGCATACCGCAGCGATGAACGCCGATGGGTAACCGGGTCGATACCCGTCCGATTTAGGCCGATTTGAGGTCGTGCGCGGTCGTCACTCCTCGTGTAGCGTGCGATTTCGGTCACCGATTCAGCGGCCTTCACCGATCGCCGAAACGGTGGTTCTCCGCTGTCGGCCCGCCGGCATCCCGGGGTTGTGGAACGCCGCGCAGAGTGAGGAAGTGCACCGTGGCACAGGGCACCGTCAAGTGGTTCAACTCCGAAAAAGGCTACGGCTTCATCGCCGTCGACGGCGGGCAGGACGTCTTCGTCCACTTCTCCGCCATCGAGATGGACGGCTACAAGGCGCTCGACGACGGTCAGCGGGTGGAGTTCGAGATCGCCCAGGGTCAGAAGGGGCCGCAGGCCGAACGGGTCCGCGTCATCGCCTGACCTGTCCTGCGGGTCCCACCCGCCGGGCCACCCGTGGGACGGTTGGCGGCGGGGGTCGGTGCGGGGAAAGATCGTGAACCGTCCAGGCGTCCTCGCTGAGGAGGGTTCATGTCCGACCAGTCACCTCCGGGTCCACCCGGCCCCGCTGCCGGGTCGCCGGGCGGACCATGGGGCCCGCCGCCGGGGGGCCCGCCGTCGGGCCAACCCTCGTGGGGTCCGCCGCCCGGGGGGCCGCCGTCGGGCCAACCCTCGTGGGGTCCGCCGTCGTGGGATCCGTCCGCAGCGGGGCCGCCGGGCTGGAGCTATCCGGCTCCCGGTGGCCCGTACCCGGGCTATCCCCCGGGTGCCGACGGCGGTTTCCCGCCGCTCGGGAGCTATCCGCCGCTCGGGGGTCATCCGCCGGTCGCCGGGGGCGGCTCCTGGGGGCCGGCGGACCCGCTGGTCAATCCGCCGTACGCCGGGCTGGAAGGCTGGTTCGCCCGGTGCACCGGAGCGTTGCGTCGAAGTTGGCGGACCCTGCTGCCGTTGATGCTGCTCACCCAGGTCGTGCCGGCGGTGGCGGTGTCCCTGCTCTCCCTCGGCACGGGGCCCGACGCCGCCCCGCTGCCCGCCGACGGCTCGATTCCCGACGGCTACCTCAGTGACCTGGTGATCTACGGGGTCTCGGTGTTCCTGGTCGCGCTGGCCTTCGGGGTGGTGCAGGGCATCGGCTGGGCGGGTGGCACCTGGGTGGTGGCCCGGCAGGCCGCCGGCCAGCCGGCCGACCTGCCCGGCGCGCTGCGCTACGGCGCGCGCCGCTGCCTCGGCCTGTGGGGCTGGATGCTGGTGCTGGGCCTGCTCATCGGCGTCGGCTTCTGCCTGTGCCTGCTGCCGGGCATCTACCTGGCGTTCGCCCTCGCCCTCGCTGGCCCGGTCTACCTGTTCGAGGGGCAGAACCCGATCGGGCGCTCGTTCCGCATGTTCCACGACCGGTTGGGCATGGTGCTCGGCCGGGTGGCGCTGGTCGCACTCGCGGTGCTGCTCGGCAGCGTGCTCGGTGGGGTGGTGGAGTCGGTCGGCACCGTGCCGTTCGGCACCGACCCGTTCACCGCGCCCGGCACCGCCGTGGGTGCGGTGGCGGTGATCCTGGTGAGCGCCGTGCTGGTCGTGCCGGTCTACCTGGTGCAGCTGGTCGGCCTGGTCGTGACGTACGCCGAGCAGCGCGCGCAGGAGGGGCCGGTGAACGTCGCGCGACTGGTGGCGGAACTCGGCTGACCGGCCCCATCGTGCTTGCACTCGGCAGGGGAGAGTGCTAAACAGGTCATTGGCACTCGCATACGGTGAGTGCCAATGGTCGGGGCGGTAGGGCCACGGTCACATCGGCGTCTCGATGGCGTCGGGTGGCACATGGCCGGTCGTCGCGGGCTGTCCGGCCCGACCGAGGAGGACGTCGTCGTCGCCAGGTGGCGACGTCCCCAAGGTGCGTACACCAGGCGGCCCGTCCGGGGACACAAACCCCCGGGTGGCCCGTGAGTGTCCAGGAGGACAACGCCGTATGGCCAAGATGATCGCGTTCGACGAAGAGGCTCGCCGCGGCCTCGAGCGGGGCATGAACCAGCTCGCCGACGCCGTAAAGGTGACCCTCGGCCCCAAGGGCCGCAACGTGGTGCTCGAGAAGAAGTGGGGTGCCCCCACCATCACCAACGATGGTGTGAGCATCGCCAAGGAGATCGAGCTCGAGGACCCGTACGAGAAGATCGGCGCCGAGCTGGTCAAGGAGGTCGCCAAGAAGACCGACGACGTCGCCGGTGACGGCACGACGACGGCGACCGTCCTGGCCCAGGCCCTGGTGCGCGAGGGTCTGCGCAACGTGGCCGCCGGTGCCAACCCGATGGCCCTGAAGCGGGGCATCGAGGCTGCCGTGGCCAGCGTCTCGGAGGAGCTGTCCAAGCTCGCCAAGGACGTCGAGACCAAGGAGCAGATCGCCTCCACCGCCTCCATCTCCGCCGGTGACAGCACCGTCGGCGAGATCATCGCCGAGGCGATGGACAAGGTCGGCAAGGAAGGCGTCATCACCGTCGAGGAGAGCAACACCTTCGGGCTGGAGCTGGAGCTCACCGAGGGCATGCGCTTCGACAAGGGCTACATCTCCGCGTACTTCATGACCGACCCGGAGCGTATGGAGGCCGTCTTCGACGACCCCTACCTGCTCATCGTCAACAGCAAGATCTCCTCGGTGAAGGACCTGCTCCCGATCCTGGAGAAGGTCATGCAGTCGGGCAAGCCGCTGCTGATCATCTCCGAGGACATCGAGGGTGAGGCCCTGGCGACCCTGGTCGTCAACAAGGTCCGGGGCACCTTCAAGTCGGTCGCCGTCAAGGCGCCGGGCTTCGGTGACCGCCGCAAGGCCATGCTCGCCGACATCGCCATCCTCACCGGTGGCCAGGTCATCAGCGAGGAGGTCGGCCTCAAGCTGGACGCCGTCGGCCTCGACATGCTGGGCCGGGCCCGCAAGGTCGTGGTGACCAAGGACGAGACCACCATCGTCGACGGTGCCGGCGACGCCGACCAGATCCAGGGCCGGGTCAACCAGATCCGGGCCGAGATCGACAAGAGCGACTCCGACTACGACCGCGAGAAGCTGCAGGAGCGGCTGGCCAAGCTGGCCGGCGGCGTCGCGGTGATCAAGGTCGGCGCGGCCACCGAGGTCGAGCTGAAGGAGCGCAAGCACCGCATCGAGGACGCCGTCCGCAACGCGAAGGCCGCCGTCGAGGAGGGCATCGTCCCGGGTGGTGGCGTCGCGCTGGTGCAGGCCGGCAAGACCGCCTTCGACAAGCTGGACCTGGCCGGCGACGAGGCGACCGGCGCGCAGATCGTCAAGATCGCGCTGGACGCCCCGCTGCGGCAGATCGCCGTCAACGCCGGCCTGGAGGGTGGCGTGGTCGTCGAGCGCGTCCGCAACCTGGACGCCGGTCACGGCCTCAACGCCGCCAGCGGTGAGTACGTCGACCTGCTGGCCGCGGGCATCATCGACCCGGCCAAGGTGACCCGGTCCGCGCTGCAGAACGCCGCGTCGATCGCGGCGCTCTTCCTCACCACCGAAGCCGTCGTGGCGGACAAGCCGGAGAAGACCCCGGCCGCCCCGGCTGGCCCGGGTGGCGGGGACATGGACTTCTGAGTCCAGCTCCAACGCCGAACGGGGCGGGCCGCGCGAGCGGTCCGCCCCGTTCCGTGTCCGAGGACCGTACCCAGCCGGGCCGGCTCACCCCGGCGACCGGGGCGGTCAGCGGCGGGCCGCCCGCACCGCCGCGTACGCGTCGACCAGACCGGCCCCGGTCGACGCCGCCACCGGGCCGCAGCTGAGGTCGGCGGGCCCGGCGGGTTGCGCGGTGTCCCGCAGGATGTTCCGGGTCCGGTCCAGGTCACCGACCAGCGCCGGGTTCGCCGACCACATCAGTGCCACCACTCCCGCCACCTGCGGGGTGGCCATCGAAGTGCCGTCCAGGGCGGCGTAACCGCCGCCGGGCATCGCGGAGAGGACCTCCGCGCCGGGGGCGACCAGGTCCGGCTTGGCCGCCCCACCCGCGACGGGCCCCCGGCTGGAGAACTCCGTGACGCGCCGGTCGCGGCCCACGGCACCCACCGTCAGCACATCGGGGTACGGCGCCGGCGGGTCGACGATCGACCCGCAGTCGGGTCCGGTGTTCCCTGCGGCGGCCACCACCAGAATGCCTGCGGCCGTCAACGCGGCGGTGGCCGGGCGCAGCGCACCCGCATCACAGCCCTCGACCGGTGGGCACCCCCACGAGTTGGTGAGCACGTCGGGGGCCCGCTCCGGCCGACCGTCGGTGAACGGGTCACCGCCGGCCGGGAACGGGGCCAACATGAACTGGAGGCAGTCCAGGTAGTGCGCGGGGCTGCCCAGGTTGCGGTCGAGGTTGACGCAGCCCACCCACTGGGCTCCGGGGGCGACCCCGATGCCGTCGCGTCCCACCGCGCTGGCCGTGGTGTGGGTGCCGTGACCGCCGGAGTCGGTGGGGGCGCGGGTGTGGTCCCACGGGTCGTACCAGGAGTCGTCGCCGCCCCGGAAGTTGGCGGCCAGGGTCGGATGGGTGCCGTCGACCCCGGAGTCCGAACTGCCGACCACCACCCCGGCCCCGGTGACGTCCAACTCCGACCAGACCCGGTCGGCGCCCAGCATCCGGATGTTCCACTCCGGCCCGGTCGGCGCGGGCCGGTCACCCCGGCTGGCCGGTGCCGGCGCGGGCAATGGTCGGAGCCGCTGGCTGACCAGCACCCGGGCCACCTCCGGCCGCCCGGACAGCCACGCCCGCACCGCTGGCCCGCCGTCGGTCTCGATCGCGTTGACCAGGTAGTACGGCGTCGGGTCGAGGTGTAGCCGGGTCAGGTCCCGGCGCAACGCCCCCTGGGTGCGTTCGGCGGTGGACACCAGTCGGCGGTAGACCTCGGCGGTCCGCGCCTCCCGGCCGGCGCGACCTGGCGTACCGGCGGGGATGCCGGTGAGGTCGGCCTGCTCGCGGAGCACCACCAGCAGCCGTTCGCCGTGCAGGCCGGGCTGGCCGGCGACCACGTCGACCACGCCGACGGTGAGCAGCAGGACGGCTGCGCTCGACGCGGCGACCAGCCGGCGTGGTGCGCGCCCGCGTGGCCGGGCGAGCAGCACCCCGTACCCGATGGCCAGCACGACCGCGACGGCGAACCCGACGCCGGATGCGACCGCGACCCAGTAGGGGACGTCGCGGGTGGTGGCCAGCAGGACCGAGATCTCCTCCGGGTCGGCGAGCGCCAACGGGCCGAACGCCGCCAGACCGACCAGCCACCGGACCGGCGCGGCACCGGCCGGTGCGCCGGCCCGGCGGGCCGCCACCTGGCACGCGCCCAGCACGAAACCGAGCGGCGGGACGAACAGCAACCCGGGCAGTTGGGCGCCGGAGTGGCCGGTGCCCGCGACGACCAGCAGCAGGACCACCCCGGCGACCAGGCCGCCGACCAGCACGGTACGGGCGGCCCGGGGTGGCCCGTCGCCGGTGAAGGGGGACCAGAACCGGTCGCCCAGCAGCGCTGCGGCCAGCAGGCCGACCGCCGTCGCGGCGAGCGCGGCGAGCGCGGTCTCCAGCAGACCGCCCAGCGCGCCGAACCGCACCCACGGCAGCAGCAGGGCCAGTCCGGCCGCGATGGCCAACAGGGTGACCGCCCTGGGTCGGCCGGCACGATCCGTGGCCGTGGCCGTGGCCGTGGGGGTGGGGGTGGGGGTGCCCGTGGCTGTGGCGGTGCCCGTGGGCTGGGGTGGGGTGGTGGCGGCCGGGCCGGACAGTCGGGCGGTCAGCAGCGCGAGCAGGGTCGCGGTGACGGCCAGCGCGGCCAGGTACAGCTCGTGGTGTACCTGGGGAAGCGCCCGCAGGGAACCGAGGGCGAGCAGGGCGAGCGCCGCGCCGAGCCAACCCCACCCGGTGGCCCGTACCCGGGGTGAGCGGGGGAGCAGGGCCAGCAGCAGGGCGGGTAGGCCGACCAGCAGGGCGGTGGCCAGGCTGAGGGCCGGCCAGAGCCACGCCTGCCGGTCCCATCCCGCGGCCACCTGCAACTGCTCGACCGACCAGCCGACCGCCTGGAGCAGGACGGCGAGCACGACCGTCCAGCCGCCGGCCAGTGCGGCCGCCACCACCGGCCACGGGCTCGACGGACGGCCGGCGGCCGATGGTGGGCCGTAGCCCGGCGGAGGTGGTGTGTCGGCCAACATCCGGAAACAGTACGACGCACGTCGCCGTCCGACGGCTTTGCCGGTCCGACGACCGTCCCCGCCCGTCGCCGGTGGACCCGGGGAAACGCGGACCTGCGCGGTCCCCGCCCTCGCGTGGGCTCGGCTCCGCCCGGTCCGCCGCTGCGTCCACCTCCCGCGTTCCGTCGCTTCTCCCAGGTCGCCGGCACCGTTCCGTGGTCACGGAAAGTGACGGAAGGTGGGGGTGTGGACCTCCACCTTCGGATCCTTTGCTCTGCTGCCCTGGACGCACCGGTCACGGAACGTGCGCGTCGCGTGGAGAGCAGCAGAGCAAAGGATCCGAGGGAGGGATGTGGGGGATGGGCGGGGGATGCGGCGATCGGGCTGGTCACGGCGATGGGGAGGCGGTGTGAGGGGCGGAGGGGTCGGCGAGAAGCTGATTACGGAGAGTCATCGAGGCGATCCGGAGGAGTCTTGCTCAGTGTCACCGGATCGGCGGTGCGGATCTCGGCGGGCTCCAGGCCTGCTGCGGGTGGGACCCGGCGGGTTACGGTGGACGGGTGCGTGACCCCAATGTGACCCGATCCGCCGCTGGTCAACTCTCGCCCGAGCGCCGTGCCGCCGACCTGCGCCGGCTGCGGTCCGAGCGGTTCGACGTGCTGGTCATCGGCGGTGGGGCGACCGGTGCCGGTGCCGCGTTGGACGCCGCCTCCCGGGGGCTCAAGGTCGCCCTGGTCGAGGCCCGCGACTTCGCCGCCGGCACCTCCAGCCGGTCCAGCAAGCTGATCCACGGCGGCCTGCGCTACCTGGAACAGTTGGAGTTCCACCTGGTCCACGAGGCGCTGACCGAGCGAGGGCTGCTCGCCACCCGACTCGCCCCGCACCTGGTCCGACCGGTCCCGTTCCTCATCCCGCTCCCCGCCGGCCGGGGGCTGCGCGACCTGCCGGCCCGGCTGTTCCGCCGCTCCTACTACGGGGCCGGGGTGGCCGCCTACGACGCCTTCGCCGGCCTCTTCGGCACCGGCCGGGGAATGCCGCTGCACCGGCACCTGACCCGCGAGGGTGCCCGCCGGGTCTTCCCCAGCCTGCGGGCCGACGCGCTGGCCGGGGCGATCCGCTACTACGACGGCCAGGTCGACGACGCCCGGCTGGTGGTGACCCTGGCCCGCACCGCCGCCAGCCTCGGCGCGACCGTGGTGACCAGCGCCCGCGCCGTCGGGCTGGTGCGGCAGGCCCGGGAGGTCACCGGGGTCCGGGTCCGCGACCTGGAGGCACCCCCCGGCTCCCCGGACGCGGAGTTCGAGGTACGCGCCCGCACCGTCATCGCCGCCACCGGCGTGTGGAGCGACGACATGTCCCGGATGCTCAACGACGTCGGGCTGCGCCCCGGCATCCGGGTCCGGGCGTCCAAGGGGGTGCACCTGGTGGTGCCCCGCTCGGCGATCACCGGCGAGACCGGGCTGATCGTGCGGACCGCGACCAGTGTGCTCTTCGTCATCCCCTGGGGCGGGCACTGGATCATCGGCACCACCGACACCGACTGGCGGCTGGACCGCTCCCACCCGGCCGCCTCCGCCCGCGACATCCAGTACCTGCTCGACCAGGTCAACCTGGTGCTGGACCGGCCGCTGTCGAGTGCGGACATCGAGGGCGTCTACGCCGGGCTGCGCCCACTGCTGGCCGGTGAGGCCGACTCCACCTCCAAGCTCTCCCGGGAACACGCGGTCTTCGAGCCGATGCTCGGGCTGCTGCTGGTCGCCGGCGGCAAGTACACGACGTACCGGGTGATGGCCACCGACGTGGTCGACCGGGCCGCCCACCGGCTCGGCGGCGTACGCCCCTCGCGCACCGCCGACCTGCCACTGCTCGGCGCCGACGGGTACGCCTCGATGTGGCGGGACCGGGCCGACCTGGCCCGCCGGCACGGGGTCCCCGTCGGTGTGGTCGAGCACCTGCTGGAGCGGTACGGCACGCTCACCCTGGAACTGCTGGCGCTGATCGCCGCCGACCCGCTGCTCGCCTCACCACTGGCCGGTGCCCCCGAGTACCTGGCCGCCGAGGTGACCTACGCCACCCGCTCCGAGGGGGCGTTGCACCTGGAGGACGTGCTGACCCGGCGTACCCGGATCTCCTTCGAGACGACCCACCGCGGGCTCGACTCGGCCGGGCACACGGCGGAGTTGATGGGGGCGGTGCTCGGCTGGGACGCGGCCACCCGGGACCGGGAGATCGCGCACTACCGGGCCCGGGTCGAGGCGGAGCGGGAGTCCCAGCTCATGCCGGACGACGCGACCGCCGACGCGGCCCGGTTGGGTGCGCCCGACGTCCGGGGTTTCGCCGCCGACCGGGGCGTCGACGGCGTCGAGGGTGGCCACGTCGGACTCCCGACGTCCACCCGCTGACCGGTCCCGGGCGGCGGCACCCGTCGATGCCGGGCCGGCGGTGGGCGGTCCCACCCGCTGGCGGCGGTCCGGTCGGCCGGTTCCGGACGGCACCCGGGGTGGGATAGGTTCCGCGCGTGGTTCCCCCTCAGTGGTCGCGTGCGCTCACCGTCCCCGCCGTCGCCGCCCTGACGGTCACCCTGGCCGGCTGCGCGATGGCCGACCGGGACGGCGGTTCCACAGCGGAGGGCCGGGGCGGGACGACATCCCCGGGGGTGACCGCCAACCGGGTCAGCCTGGTGCAGAAACTCGGCGACGACGGTCCACTGCGGTCCTTGACCGTCGAGCCGGACGGCCGGTGGGAGTGTGACGACTGTGCGGGCGACGGGGTCACCTCGACCGGCTCCCTCGACGCCGAGCAGGTGCAGCGGTTGCACAAGCTGCTCGCCGACCCGCGGCTGGCCCAGGAGACCGACCAGGCCCGCAGATACCGGGCGAGCTGCATCGACGCGCTGACCTCCAGCCTGCTCACCACGACCGGTCTGGTCACCTCGCAGGACTGCCCGGGCGAGGAACGACCGGCGGTGGCCGGGGAGATCCTGCTCCTGCTCACCCAGGCCACCCCCGCCGAACCCACCCGCTGAGCGATCCGGGCCCGCCACGCCCGGTCCGGCGGGTCGGCTCAGAGCACCTTGCCCGGGTTGAACAGCCCGGCCGGGTCGAGCGCCGCCTTGATCGCCTGGTGCACCCGGACGCCGACCGGGCCGATCTCCCGGGCCAGCCAGTCCCGCTTGAGCAGCCCGACGCCGTGCTCACCGGTGCAGGTGCCGCCCAACTCCAGGCCGAGCCGGATGATCTCGTCGAAGGCCAGTCGGCCCCGCTCCAGGCTCGCCGGGTCGGCCCGGTCCACCACGATGTTCGGATGCAGGTTGCCGTCCCCGGCGTGGCCGACCACCCCGATCGGCACCCCGCACTCGACGGCGATCCGGGCCACCCCGTCCAGCAGGGTGGCGAGCGCCCCCCGGGGCACCGCCACGTCGTCGATGATCAGGCCGCCGTTGCCGTCCGGGTAGGTGTCGGCGGCGAACTTCTCCATCGCCGGGTGGGCCAGCCGCCGGGCCTGGAGCAGCGCCGCCGCCTCCACCGCGTCGGTGGCCGCATACACCTCCGCGGCGCCGGCCGCCGTGCAGACCTCGGCGATCCGGGCCAGGTCCGCCGCCGCCCGGGGGCCGGTGTCGGCGGCCGCGAGCAGCAGCGCCTCGGCGTCGGTCCGCAACCCCATCGGCCGGTACGCCTCGATCGCCCGCAGGTGCGTCCGGTCGAGCAGCTCCAACAGGCTCGGGGTGAGCCCCCGCGCGGCGATCCCGGCCACCGCCGTACCCGCCCCGGCGGTCGAGCCGAAGACCGCCACCATGGTCAGTGACTCCTCGGGCACCGGCCGCAGCGACACGGTGACCTCGGTGATCACCCCGAGGGTGCCCTCCGCGCCGACGAAGAGCCGGGTCAGGTCGTACCCGGCAACCCCCTTGGCGGTACGCCGGCCGGTGCGCAGCACCTCGCCGGAGGCGAGCACCACCTCCAGCCCGAGGACGTACTCGGTGGTCACCCCGTACTTGACGCAGCACATCCCGCCGGCGTTGGTGGAGACGTTGCCACCGATCGTGGAGGACTCCCAGGAACCCGGGTCGGGCGGGTAGTACAGGCCCTGTTGCCGGACGGCGCGGGCCAGTGTGGCGTTCACCACGCCCGGCTGCACCACGGCGATGCGGGCCACCGGGTCGATCTCCCGGATCGCGGTCATCGCGACGGTGCTCACCACCACCGCGCCGTCCACCGCGTTCGCCGCGCCGGCCAGGCCGGTCCGCGCCCCCTGCGGCACCACGGGTACGCCGTGCCGGGCCGCCGCCCGGACCACGGCCACCACCTGTGCGGTGTCCCGGGGGCGGACGACCACCAGCGGCGTACCGGCGGCGCAGAGGTCCGCCTCGTCGCGCCGGTGCAGCCGTAGCAGGTCCGGGTCGGTGAGGACGGCCTCGTCGCCGAGGGCCGCCCGCAGGTCGTCGAGGAGGGGGGAGCCAGCCATGCGGCCGAGGCTAACCGGCGGCTAGATTGGCCGCCATGCTCTACCTGGACCGGCCCGCCTGGCCGTGGCGCGGCCGGCTCTGGTCGCACCTGATCAGCGACGTCTCCCCGGCCGAGCTGCACGTGTTCGCCGAGACGCTGGGGGTGCCCCGGCGCGGGTTCGACCGGGACCACTACGACATCCCCGCCGACCGGTTCGCCGTGGCGGTGTGGCTCGGCGCCCGGGTGGTGCCCAGCCGGGAGATCGTCCGCCTGCTGTACGCCGCCGGCCTGCGCCGCCCCAAACACCTCAACCCCCCGGGGCGCCGGTGACGCCGGACGGTTAATCAGCGCAGAGACGCCAGCTCGCGGTGGAGGTTGGCGCGGGCCGGTTCCTCCCAGTGGGCGGCCAGCGGGGGCAGCCGGAACAGGGCGGGCAGGGCGAGCAGCCCGTCGAGGACCCGCGCCCGGCCGGTACGGAAGTCCGCCTCGGGCACATGCGCGTACTCGGCGCGGATCGCGGCGGCGTACCCGTCGTACACCTCGGGGGGTGTGGCCAGGATCGCCAGGTCGGCGTCGCAGAGCAGCGCGCCGTCGCGGTCGCCCGGGGTGACCCGGTGCCCGGCGGTGAGCAGCACCAGCCGGCGGACCTCGGCCACCGTGGCGGCCGGCACCCCCAGCCCGGTGAGCAGGGTGCCGGCCAGCGCGGCACTGGCCTGCTCGTTGGTGTCCCCGGCCGCGCGTGGGTCGTAGACGGCGTCGTGCGTCCAGGCGGCGAGCGCGACCCGCTCCGGCCGGTCGGCGAGGTCGGCGTGCCGGTCGGCCACGTCCAGCACCGCCCGCAGGTGGCGCTCCGTGTGGTAGCGCCGGTGCGGTTCCCGCCAGCGGGCCAGCAGGTCGACCCCGGCGGCGGTCAGCGCCGGCCCGTCGACGGCCCCGCAGGCGAGCGCCGCCGCCACCCACCTGTCGATCAGTCCGGTCACCCGGACGATTGTGCCGCAGGGATGAACCGGTGCGACGTGGGTAGTCCCCGCCATGGCGCTGGCCCGGGACCGACAACCGTCGCTGCTGCGTCGGGCCGGGCTGCGTGACGCCGGGAACGACGTCGACACCGCGCGGATCGCCGGTGCCATGGCCTACCTGCGCACCCGGGGCCGGGCCACCCTGCACGACCGGCTGCACCAGGTGCACCTGGCCCTGGGCCTGGCCGTGCAGGCGGGCCTGGCCGCCGCGCTGGCCTGGATCGTGTCGCACCACCTGCTGGGCAACCCGCAACCGGTGTTCGCGCCGATCTCGGCGGTCGGCACCCTGGCCGCCTCGGTGGGCCAGCGGCTGCGCCGGACCGTGGAGCTGATCGTCGGGGTGGCGGTCGGGGTGTTCCTCGGCGACGTGCTGATCTACTTCCTCGGCACCGGGGGCTGGCAGCTCGGGTTGGTGGTGACCGCGGCCATCGTGCTCACCACCTTCTTCGGGGCCAGTGTCGCGGTGGTGATCCAGGCCGCCGCGACGGCCGTGCTGATCGTCACGCTGAGCCCGTCCACCGAGGATCTGGAACTGCCCCGGTTCGTCGACGCGTTCGTCGGCGGCGGCATCGCCCTCCTGGTCACCGCTATCCTGCTGCCGCTCAACCCGCTCCGGGTGATCAACCGGGCGGCCCGGCCGGCGCTGGACCTGCTCGCCGGCCAGCTCGACGTCTGCGCCCAGGCGCTCCGCGACCGGGACCGGGGCGCCGCCCAGCGGGCGCTGGACCGGCTCCGGGAGAACAAGGAGGAACTGGCCACCTTCACCGAAGCGATCGAGGGAGCCAAGGAGACCAGCACGCTCTCCCCGGCCCGGTGGCACCGGCGCAGCGAACTGACCCACTACGCCGAGGCGGCCGACCCGATCGACCGGGCGATGCGCAACAGCGGCACCCTGATCCGCCGGTCGGTCACCATGATCGAGGACGACGAGCCGGTGCCGGAGCCGATGCCGGACGCGGTCGCCCACCTGGCCGAGGCGGTCCGCCTGCTGCGGCACGAGTTCGCCGTCGGGGACGAGCCGGAGCGGGCCCGGGAGCGGTCGCTGCGCGCGGTCAGCGAGGCCGGCCGGGCGTACGACCAGGGGGTCGGGTTCTCCGGCAGCGTGGTGATCGCCCAGGTACGGACCACCGCCAGTGACCTGCTGGTCGCCTCGGGGATCGAGCAGGAGGACGCCAACCGGCTGATCCGGCAGGCGTTCGGCGACAAGGAGAAACCGGGCGGTAGTCCGGCCGAGCAGCACGCCGCCCCGAAACCCCCGACCGCGCCGCCGCTGGGCTGACCCGGCCCCGGACCGGGCCGACCCGCCCGCAGCGCCGGCCGGACCGCCCACCGCGCACCGGGAGAGCCCGGCCGAACGGGCCGGGGATGACTACGCTGATCCGCATGGCCGACACCCCGCCCGGCGGGCCCCCGCTGCCCGCGCCCGCCGTACCGTCGCCGGACGCCGCCGCGCCCCGGATGCCGCTGCGCCGCCTCGGCTGGCGGCGGGTCCTGGCGCTGGCCGGGGTGGTGCTGTTGATCGCGGCCTGCGCGGTCTACATGCTCTACACGCTCGGCTCCAACCTGGGCCTGGACGCGCTGCTGGTCGGGGTGACGGCGGCGATCCTGCCGGTGCCGGTCCTGGTGGCCTGCTTCCTCTGGCTCGACCGGTACGAACCTGAGCCGCTGAAGTACCTGATCTTCTGCTTCGCCTGGGGCGCGTTCGTCTCCACCGCCGCCTCGCTGACCGTCAACAACAGCTTCGCCGCCCTGTTCAAGGAGTGGGGGGTGTCGTCGTCGTTGACCGGGGTGCTGGTGGCCCCGTTCATCGAGGAGCTGACCAAGGCGCTCGGCCCGATCCTGCTATTGATCTTCCGCCGCCGGGAGTGGTCCGGGATCACCGACGGTCTGGTCTACTGCGGGCTCTCCGCCGTCGGGTTCGCCATGGTGGAGAACATCCTCTACCTGGGCGGCCTCGGCTACGCCTCGGGCGTCGACCAGTGGGGGCCGGCCACCGGCGTCCGCAACGTCATCGTCATCTTCATCTCCCGGATCCTCTTCTTCGGCTTCGCCCACCCGCTGTTCACCTCGATGACCGGGGTGGGGCTGGGCATCGCCGCCCGTACCGCCGACCGGCGGATCCGGGTGCTCGCCCCGATCGCCGGCCTGCTGCTGGCGATGATGCTGCACGGCACCTGGAACCTCATCCCGACGCTCGTGCAGGCCACCGGCCAGGCGGTGATCTTCTTCTACGGCATGGTCGCAGTGATGGTGCCGATCTTCTTCGGCATGGTCGGTTTCGCGGTCTGGTTGCGGGCCTGGGAGGGGCGGCTCACCGAGCGGACCCTGCCGGACTATGTGCGGGCGGGTTGGTTGAGCCCGCCCGAGGTGGCCGCCCTGGGCAGCCTGGCCCGCCGGCACGCCGCCCGGACCTGGGCCCGGCGGGTGGGTGGGGACGCCGGGTTGCGGGCGATGCGCGGTTACCAGTTCGCCGCGACCCGGCTGGCGTTGTTGCGCGACGGGATGCGGCGCGGGCTGGACCGTAAGCCGGCGGAGCGGGAGCGCACCCTGCGGGAGGAACGGCAGTTGCTGGAGACGATCGCTGCGTACCGGTCGTTCTTCGTCGGCCGGGACCCGCAGACGCCGGTGGGGGTCTGGGACGGTCAGCGCTACCACCTGCGGTTCCCGGACGGTAGCCAGCGGACGGTCGACGCCCCGGACTCGCCGGTGGTGCCGATCCCGGTGGTGCTGACCCCACCGCCGCCCCCGGCCTACCCGGCGGGCTACGGCCCGCCCGGCTGGTACGGCCCCCGCCCGGCCGCCCCGTGGCCGCCCGGCCGGTACTGAGCGGCCAACTCCGGTCGAGACCGACCCGCCCTCGATCGCCGGAGGCGGACGGTTCCGTCGGCGTGTGCGCATCGCCGCCGGTTGCCACCGCCGGCCGCACCACGATCGGGGCACGTTCGGGTGCGGGGATCGTGCCGTAGCTTCACGAAGAATGTCCGCCTTTCCTGAATGCCTCCCGCTTTAGCAGAAACCCCTCTTATTGGACGAATCGGTCGAATAAGCTGCAACTCGCCCGTAAGCGTCCTTAGGTCGCAGAAGGGCAACTCTGGGTATCTGGGTGGCTCTCTGGAGGGGTTCATGAGTAACAGCCGACGGCTGCGGCGAGGACTGAAGCGTGGTCGCGCCGCTTCAGGGCTGAGTTCCGCCCTGATCGTGGTCGGGATGACGGGTGGGCCTGCGGTCGCGGCGCCACCCCTGGAGACCACGCCGTCCGCGCAGGGCGTGCGTACCGGCACGCCCGGTCCGCTGGGCCAGTACGGCGGGTGGCCGGCGTCCCGGTCGACGGTCCGCCAGGACGGTGTCGGACCTGATGATTCCTGGGAGAGCTACCCCGACGATCCGGCGGACTGCGGCCCGCAGGGCTGGCAGGGACCGTGGGGTGGGCACGACGGGGGCAAGGGCCACTACCCGCCTGGCCCGAAGAAGGGCCCCCAGGGCCCCCAGGGCCCCCAGGGTGCCCAAGGTCCTCAGGGCGATACGGGTCCCCGGGGTGCGACCGGTGCCCAGGGCCCCCAGGGTGACGCGGGGGCGCAGGGTGACACCGGCGCGCAGGGTGCTCAGGGTGACACTGGTGCTCAGGGGCCTCAGGGTGCGGCTGGTGCGCAGGGTGCTCAGGGTTTTCAGGGTGCGACCGGTGCTCAGGGTGCGACCGGTGCTCAGGGGCCGCAGGGTGATGCGGGGGCGCAGGGTGCTCAGGGTGACACCGGTGCTCAGGGGCCTCAGGGCGCGGCTGGTGCGCAGGGCGCACAGGGTTTCCAGGGTGCTCAGGGCGACGCAGGTGCTC
>NZ_JBFAQU010000005.1:46730-102032 GCF_040678915.1 Micromonospora sp. NPDC049257 | reverse complement strand
GCTGGTGCGCAGGGCGCACAGGGTTTCCAGGGTGCTCAGGGCGACGCAGGTGCTCAGGGTGCGACCGGTGCTCAGGGTGCGACCGGTGCTCAGGGGCCGCAGGGTGATGCAGGGGCGCAGGGTGCTCAGGGGCCGCAGGGCGATGCGGGCGTGCAGGGGCCGCAGGGTGTCGCGGGTGTGCAGGGTCCGCAGGGTGTCGCGGGCGAGACGGGTGCCCAGGGGCCGCAGGGTGTCGCGGGTGCGGCAGGCGCGCAGGGTGCGCAGGGTTTCCAGGGCGACGCCGGCGCGCAGGGTGCTCAGGGACCGCAGGGCGATATCGGTCCACAGGGTATCCAGGGCCCCCAGGGCGTTCAGGGTGCCCAGGGCGACGTGGGCCCGCAGGGTGCTCAGGGACCGCAGGGCGACGCGGGCGTCCAGGGCGCGCAGGGCGCGCAGGGAACGGCGGGTAACGGAATTCAGGCGGCCTACATCCAGGGCCCGCTGACCGTGATCGCGGACACGCCCGTTGACTTCGGGTGTGTGCCCGGAGACATCGCTGTCGGCACCGGATACCAACTGTCGGGTGCGGGCGTGAATCCGGTGCTGATCCAGCCGCTCTCGATCAGTGGCTACCAGTTCACCTTCACCGGCGGGGGTGCCGACATCTGGGTGTCCTGCATCTCGCCCAGCACCCCGCTGGCGTTTGCCCCTACCGCCGACAGGTCGGATCGGGCAACGGCGGACAGCAGCCGTACCAGCCGGCCGAACCGCAAGTCGGACCGCCCCGGTTCCGTCAAGGAGGAGAAATGAGCACACGTCAGATCCTGGGTTCACTCGCCTGTGGTGCGGTCCTGCTCGCCGGAGTCCCGGCATGCAGTGCGAAACCCGACGACAAGCCGCAGGTCAGCAGTTCCGGCAGCAGCGACAGTGCGAACGGCGGTTCCCCCACCGGAACCACTGCGGCTGATCTGTTGAAACTCGGTGTCGAGCAGGGCCAGGCCGGTGACTACGACGCGGCGAAGACCAGCTTCGAGAAGGTGCTGGCCGCCGAGGCCGACAACAAGTTCGCCTGGTTCAACCTGGGCTTCATCGCCCAGTCGCGCAACCAGGCCGACGAGGCGATCAGCAACTACGACAAGGCGTTGTCGGCCGACGGCGAATACAAGCCGGCCCTCTACAACAAGGCCATCGTCCTGGAGGGCAGTGCGCCGACGACGTCGATGGAGATCTACCGCAAGGTCGTGTCCATCGACGACAAGGCGTCGACCGCCTATCTCCGACTGGGCGTGCTGCTGTCCAAGTCCGGTGACGACGCGGCGGCGCGGGATGCCTTCAAGGCGGCCATCCGGCTGGACAAGCGGCTCACCTCTGCCGTTCCGGCCAAGTACCGGCCGGCCCCGACGGCTCGGGCCTCCACGCCGGCGGGCAGGTGACTGACCCGATGCACACACCGCGCGTCACGGTCTTCACCGGGAGCAACCGTACCCGGTTCATCGACGAGTGCTTCCGTTCGCTGGTGGCGCAGACCTTCACCGACTGGGAGTGGGTTGTCGTTCTCAACCAGGGGTCCCGGTGGCGGCCCGAGACTCACGACGATCGCATCCGGCTCATCGTCCAGGACGACCTCAATGGTGTGGGTGCCGTGAAGGGGTTCGCCTGCGCCGAGGCCGTCGGGGACATCCTGGTCGAACTCGACGACGACGATCTGCTCAGCAGCGACTGCCTGCAGGAGATCGTCGAGGCCTTCGACTCCCACCCGGAGGTGGGGTTCGTCTACAGCGACACCGCCCAGATCCAGGAGGACGGTGGTCGCTGTGAGGACCGCTTCGCGAGTTCGTTCGGCTGGCGGCACTACGACGAGAAGGTGGATGGCCGCGAGGTGCTGGTCTGCCGAGCGTTGCCGCCGACGCCGCACAACGTGAGCTACATCTGGTACGCGCCGAACCACGTGCGGGCCTTCCGTCGGGACATCTACGAGAAGGTCGGCGGATACGACGAGTCGCTCGACGTCGCGGACGACGCCGACCTGATGGCTCGGATCTACCAGGTGAGCGAGTTCCACCACATCCAGAAGTGTCTCTACCTGCAGCGCATGCACGCCAAGAACACGCAGCGCATGCCGGAGTTCAATGCCCGTATCCAGCAGCGTACGGTCGAGATCTACGACCGGAACGTCCAACACAACGCGTTGGCCTGGTCGCGGCGACAAGGACTTCTGGCACTCGACCTGGGTGCGGCCCACAACAAGCCGGAGGGCTATCTCGGCCTGGACTGTCGCGACGGGCCGGGCGTCGACCTGGTTGGCGACGTGACGAAGGGGGTCGACCTGCCGGACGGGAGCGTCGGGGTCATTCGGGCCGTGGACTTCCTGGAGCACATCCCGGACAAGATCGCGCTCTTCAACGAGCTGTACCGGTTGCTCGCCCCGAACGGGATGCTGTTGTCGCTGACCCCCAGCACCGACGGCCGGGGTGCCTACCAGGACCCGACACACGTGGCGTTCTACAACGAGAACTCGTTCTGGTATTTCACGGACGCCAACTACTCCCGTTTCGTGCCGGAGATCCGGTGCCGATTCCAGGCGTCGCGGTTGGTCACGTACTTCCCCAGCGAATGGCACCAGGCGCACAACATCCCGTACGTCTCGGCGAACCTCATCGCGATCAAGGACGACGCCCTGCGCAACGGCGGCCTGCTGAACATCTGACCCCGCGTCCCGCGCCGGCGATCGGGTCGTGCCCGGCCGGGACCGGTCAGGTCATCAGGGTGGTGAGGAAGTCGCCGAGGCCCTGGGCCATCGCCATCAGGGCCGCCCCGATCCCCTTGAACAACTGCGCCGCCCCGTCCGGGCGGAACGCCATGAAGTAGATCAGGAAGGCGACGCTGCCCCAGAGCAGCACCTTCTTCACGAGAACCGGCATCGTCCCTCCCCAGGGCACCTGGATGTGCCTGGCTTCCCGCCAGGAAGCCGGACAAACCGGGAAGCAGGCCGGGTCGGGGGGCCGCGACGAACCGGGGAGGCCGGTCGAGCCGGTGGGCCGTCCTACAGGTAGAGGCCGGTGCTGCCGGTGGACTCGCTCTCCACCCGCTCGGCGGCGACCGCGTGCACGTCCCGCTCACGCAGCAGGACGTACCCCCGGCCGTGTAGTTCGACCTCGGAGCGGTCGTCGGGGTCGAAGAGCACCCGGTCGCCGGCCACCACGGCCCGCACGTGCGGGCCGACCCCCACGGCGGTGGCCCAGGACAGTCTCTTTCCGACGGCGGCGGTGGCCGGGATGACGATGCCTGCGGTGGAACGGCGTTCGCCCTCGCTGCCGTCCACCTTCACCAGCACCCGGTCGTGCAGCAGGCGGATCGGCAGGCCGGTGTCGAGGTTCGGGTCGACGGTCACGCCAAGACGCTACCGTGTGCTGCGGCGGCGTCCACCTGGTGGTGGAGCCGACGGGGTGCGGGCGGTGGGGTCGAGGCGGGCGCGGGTGGCTGGAGATGGTGCGGTTCGGGCAGGTTGAGCCGGTGCCGCGCGGGGCATTGGGTGGCGGAACTGCCCTACGGTGGCGGGCATCCGGGCGTACCCTGTCCGGGCCGTCGCCGTCGGCGATCCGGCGTCGTTCTTCAGGAGGTGCGCTTGAGCCGCTTCGAGCGGGTACGCGGCCGGCTCCGCCGCGCGTACGAGTCCGGACGGGAGTCGGTCCGCGCGGGGCGTGCCGACCCGGTCGACGTACCCGAGGGCGCCGCACTGGCCACCCCCGCGTCGCCCGGCCCGCCGGCCGCCCCGTCGGCGACGGTGGTCGGGGTCGAGCCTCCGGCGGCCATGCACAACTCCACCTCCAGCCGCGACGACGCGGACGTGCCGCACGCGCTGCGGATCGCCGCCGCCTGGTCGTGGCGGTTGATCGTGATCGGCGTGGTCACCTGGGCGCTGCTGAGGATCGTCGGGACGATCAGCATCGTGGTCATCCCGCTGGCGGTGGCGCTGCTGCTCTCCGCGCTGCTCGCCCCGGCGGTGGGCTGGCTGCTGCGGGCCCGGTTCCCCCGCTCGCTGGCCACCGCCGTGGTGATGGTCGGCGGGCTGGTCGCGGTCTTCGGCACGCTGACCCTGGTGGTCAACGAGTTCATCCAGGGTGTGCCGGAGCTGAGCGAGAAGTCGTCGCAGGGGGTGCGGCAGATCCAGGACTGGCTCAAGACCGGCCCGCTGCACCTGTCCGACAGCCAGCTCAACCGCTACATCGAAGAGGCGCAGACCTGGATCAACGGCAACACCGAGAAGTTCACCAGCGGGGCGCTCGCGACCGCCACCACCCTGGCCGAGCTGCTCACCGGTGCCGTCCTGGTGCTCTTCGCCACCTTCTTCTTCCTGCGTGACGGCAGCCGCATCTGGCGGTTCCTGGTCCGCCTGCTGCCGGTCGCCGCCCGGTGGAAGGTCGACGACGCCGGTCGGGCCTCCTGGGCGACGCTCGGCGCGTACGTGCGGGCCACCGTGCTGGTGGCGTTCATCGACGCGGTGGGCATCGGCATCTTCCTGGTGGTCTTCGACGTCCCGTTCGCGTTCCCGCTGGCCGCCCTGGTGTTCCTCGGGGCGTTCATTCCGATCGTCGGCGCGTTCCTCTCCGGGGTGGTGGCGGTGCTGGTGGCGCTGGTCGATAGCGGCCCGGTGACCGCCCTGATCATCCTGGGTGTGGTGATCGGTGTGCAGCAGGTCGAGGGGCACCTGCTCCAGCCGTTGATCATGGGTCGGGCGGTGGCCATCCACCCGCTCGCGGTGATCATCGGGATCGCCGCCGGGGTGGTGCTCGCCGGCATCACCGGCGCGCTGGTCGCGGTGCCGCTGATCGCGGTGCTCAACACCGCCGTCCGCCGGCTCGCCGCCCGCAGCGTGCCGGACACCCCGCCCGACGCCGTGGTGGTCGCCGCCCAGGCCCCCTGACCACAGACCGACGACACCCCGGCAGCCGCCCGTTCCCCTGTGGGAGCGGGCGGCTGTCGCGTGGTCAGAGCTTGGCGAGGCGCTCCAAGGCGCCCTGGGCCACCTCGGGCCGGGTGGTGTACCAGAACGGTGGCAGGGAGCGGCGCAGGAACGGGCCGTAGCCGCGCGCCGTCTCCAGCCGCGAGTCGAGCACCGCCACCACCCCCCGGTCGCCGGTGGCCCGGATCAGCCGACCCACGCCCTGGGCCAACCGGACCGCAGCGATCGGCACGCTGACCGCCGAGAAGCCGGAACCGCCGCCCGCGTCCACCGCCGCCGCCCGCGCCGCCGCCAGCGGCTCGTCGGGGCGCGGGAAGGGCAGCCGGTCGATCACCACGAGCTGGCACGCGTCGCCCGGCACGTCCACCCCCTGCCAGAGCGACATCACCCCGAACAGGCAGCTCGACCGATCCTCGCGGAACCGGCGCACCAGCAGCGGCAACGCCTCCTCGCCCTGGAGCAGCACCGGCAGGTCGGTGCGCGCCCGGACCAGCTCCGCGGCCTGCTGCGCGGCCCGCCGGGAGGAGAACAATCCGAGGGTACGACCACCGAGCGCGCCGACCAGCCGCAGCAACTCCTCGCCGGCCGCCTCGGGCAGCCCGGAGACGCTGGGCCGGGGCAGGTGCGCGGCGACGTACAGGATGCCCTGCCGGGCGTAGTCGAACGGTGAGCCGACGTCGAGGGACGACCAGCCCGGCCCCGACGTGGCCGGTACGACGCCGGTGGCGGCCCGGCTGCCCGGTGTGGTGGCGACCCCACCGGCCTGGAGTGCGGCGGACGCGGTGCCCCCCGGGACGACGCCGGTCGACCGGCCGGCGGCGGCGGTGGCCAACGCGGCGGCGGCCGGGGACGGTGGGGCGGGCGGCGGCGCGTCCAGGCCCAACGCCCGGGCCACCGTGTCGAACCGGCCGCCCAGCGCCAGGGTCGCCGAGGTGGCGACCACGGTGCGCTCGTCGTACAGGTGGGTGGCGAGGGTGCCGGCGACCGACAGCGGCGCGACCACCAGCGCCCGGCGGCTGCCGTTGTCCGGCTTCTCCACCCAGGCCACGTCGTGGTCACCCTCCTCCAGCAGCCGCTGCGCGGTGGTCGACAGCTCGTCGAGCACCGCCTTGGCCTGCTGCTTACGGACCGGGTCCGGGTCGTCGGCCTTGACGTCGCCGATCGCGTCGAGCGCGGCCCGGGTGGCCGCGTCGAGCAACGTGCACGCCTCGCGCAACGGGCCGGGCAGCCCACCGGTGAGCCGACCGGCGGGTGCCTCGGCCAGCCCGACGGCGAGCGCGTCACCGGCCTCGGTGAGCCGGTCGGCGACGTCCGGTCGCAGCAGCGGGCGGGCCCGCCGGGCGGACCGGTCGATCAGCTCCGGCACCAGCTCGGCCTGCGCGGCCGAGGAGACCCGGTCGGCCAGCTCGTGCGCCTCGTCGACGATCAGCAGCTTGTGCGGCGGGACGATGTGCCGGCCGGCCAGCATGTCCACCGCGAGCAGGCTGTGGTTGGTGACCACCACGTCGGCCTCCCGGGCGCGGGCCCGGGACGCCTCGGCGAAGCACTCCTGGCCGAACGGGCAGCGGGACGCCCCCACGCACTCGCGGGCGGGCATCGAGACCAGCCGCCACGCCTGGTCGTCGACCCCCGGGTCCAGCTCGTCCCGGTCGCCGGTGTCGGTCTTCTCGGCCCAGTCGCGCAGCCGTTGGATCTGCTTGCCCATCCGGCCGGCCTCGCCGAGCCACTTCGTCCCGCCGGCGGGACGGGCGGCGGGGGCGTCGAAGAGGGTGTCCTCCGGCTCGTCCTCGGTGGAGTTGTCCAACCGGGCCAGGCAGAGGTAGTGGTGCCGGCCCTTGAGCACGGCGAAGGTGGGACGGCGACCGAGCAGCGGCTCGACCGCGTCGGCGAGCCGGGGCAGGTCGTGCTCGACCAGCTGGGACTGCAACGCCAGGGTGGCGGTGGAGACCACCACCGGCCCGTCCACGGTCAACGCCGGGGCCAGGTAGGCAAGCGACTTTCCGGTGCCGGTGCCCGCCTGCACCAGCAGGTGCTCGCGGGCGGCGACGCTGCGCTCGATCGCCTCGGTCATCTGCTGCTGGCCCGGCCGGGTCGCGCCGCCGGGGACCGCGCCGACCGCCGCCGCGAGCAGTTCGGTGCCGCTCGGTCGGCCACCGCGCCGTCGGCCGGAGCGGGCCGACGGGGTGCTGGGGCCGGCGGCGGTACGGGGCGGAGTCACCGTGCGACGGTACCCGCCGCCGCCGACAGTGGACGCGCCGCTGCCCCCCCGCGTGGCGCGGTCACCGTCCGGATTGTCGCCACCCCGTACCGGTCAATTCCCTACGGCGACGAGTGGGTGGAATCGGCTAGGGTGCGACTCATGCCGAGCGACACGATCCGTGTGATCTACCGCAAGTACGACGGCAGCGCCCACCGTGACTACCCGGCCCGCCGGCTGGCCGAGGACGACCTCGGGGTGTGGCTGGGGGTGACCGAGGGCACCGAGTCGGTCTACCACGGCCGCCCCTCGGTGGAGCGGATCCCCTTCGTCCTGCTGGTGCCGCACCGGGCCTGGTGGACGGGGATGTTCAACCCGCCGCCACGGACCAGCGAGGTCTACTGCGACATCGCCACCCCGGCCCGCTGGGAGGGCGACGACACCGTGCACCTGATCGACCTCGACCTGGACGTGGTGCGCCGCCGGGGCACCGGGCTGGTGGAGCTGCGCGACGAGGACGAGTTCGCCGAGCACCGGGTCCGGTTCGGCTATCCGGACGAGGTGGTGGCGCAGGCCCAGGCGGCGGCGGCCCGGCTGCTCACCGCTCTCGGTGACGGCACCGAGCCGTTCGCCTCGGCGTACCGGAAGTGGCTGGCCCTGGTGGTCTGATCCGGGGCCGGCTGGTCCGCCCGGGGCCGGTCGGTCGACGGGGGCGGGTCACCAGCGCGGTGGCCAGGTGGCGTCGGGGGCCAGCTTGGGCAGCCGGGGGAGCTTGTCCGGGTTGAGCTGGTGGAACAGGCCGGTGACCCGGCCGTCGTGCACGGCGAACCCGGTGACCATCCGCAGCAGCCGGCCGTCGGGCTGGACCGTCTCCAGGTGCAGGCCGAGCACCCCGTCGACCAGCACCGGCGCGGCGCGCAGGCGTTGGCCGTACCGGCCGGCCCGGGCGAAGAGGCCGAGCAGGAAGCGGGCCACCGGGTCGACGCCGACGATCGGTCGCCGGGCCGTCGGGAAGTGCCCGCCGCCGTCGCCGATCAGCACCACGTCCGGGGCGAGGACCCGGACGAGCGCGTCGAGGTCGCCGGATTCGGTCGCGGCGGCGAAGGCGGCGAGCACCCGGCGCTGCTCGGCGGGGTCGGCGGTGTGCCGGGGCACGTCGTCGGCGGTGACCGCCCTACGGGCCCGGGAGGCGTGCTGGCGGGCCGCCTCGGGGGTGCTCGCCAGCACCTCGGCGATCCGGGCGAACGGCACCGCGAACACGTCGTGCAGGACGAAGGCGACCCGCTGCTCGGGGCTGAGCCGTTCCAGGACGACCAGCAGGGCGGTGCCGACCTGGTCGCGCCGGACGGCCCGGTCGGCCGGGTCGGGGGCGAAACCGTCCGGTCCCGGCACGCCACCGCCCAGCGGGGTGACCACCGGCTCCGGCAACCACTGCCCCGGGTACGTCTCGCGGCGGACCCGGGCCGAGCGGAGCACGTCGAGGCAGATCCGGGCGCAGGTGGTGGTGAGCCAGCCGCCCAGGTGCCTGATCTCGGCCCGGTCGGCCGGGTCGGCGAGCGCCCCCGAGTACCGCAGCCAGGTTTCCTGGACGGCGTCCTCCGCCTCGCTGCGGCTGCCGAGCATCCGGTACGCCACCGCGGTGAGCCGCCCGCGTTCGGCCTCGAACTCCGTCACCAGGTCCACCGTCACCACAACCTCCCCGGGGTCGAGCGGATTCTCCCCCACCCACCGGACGGGCCGGCGGCGGCGGATGTGACACCGCGCCCGGGAGGCGGTGGGTGCGGTGGTGGGCGAGGATCGGGGGATGCGCGCAGACGAGCAGACGGAGATCGTCGCACCCGAGGGTGGGACGGTGCGGGAGTTGTTGCGGGTGCCCTCCGGCGACGGACCGGTCGACCTGGGGGCGGTCGACCCCCGGTCCACCCCGGGTCTGCCGGCGGCGGCGGGCGGGGGGAAGGACCGTAAGCCCTGGGCCCGCCGGCAGGTCGAGCTGATCGGTGCCGGGTTGGCCCGGCAGCAGGAGATGCTCTTCGCCACCGCCAAGGCGGCCGGTGAGCCGGACGCGCCCACCTCGGCTCCGACCGGTGGCGGGTCGAAGCTGCGGCCGGGGCGGCCGGGGCGGCTGCTGCTGGTGCTCCAGGCGATGGACTGCGGGGGCAAGGACGGCACCGTGAAGCGGGTGGCCGGCGCGATGAACCCGCTCGGCCTGCACATCCGGTCCTTCGGCCCGCCGACCCGGCAGGAGCTGCGGCACGACTTCCTGTGGCGGATCCGCCGGGCGCTGCCCCCACCCGGGTACGTCGGCGTCTTCAACCGGTCGCACTACGAGGACGTGCTGGTGGCCCGGGTCGACGCCCTGGTGCCGGAGGAGACCTGGCGGGCCCGGTACGACCGGATCAACGCCTTCGAGCGGGAGCTGACCGACGGCGGGGTGACCCTGGTGAAGGTGATGCTGCACATCTCCCCGCAGGAGCAGGCGCGGCGGTTGGCGGATCGGTTGACCGACCCGACGAAGTTCTGGAAGTACCAGCCGAGCGATCTCGACTCCCGGGCCCGCTGGGGCGACTACCAGGCCGCGTACGCGGAGGCGTTGGGGCGGTGCGACACGGATGCCGCGCCGTGGTTCCTGGTGCCGGCGGACCGTAAGTGGTACCGGGACTGGGCGGTGGCGCATCTGCTGCGGGAGACGTTCGAGGGTCTTGATCTGGGGTATCCCGCTGCGGCTTTCGACGTGGAGCGGGAGCGCCAGCGGTTGGCGAGTGGCGGCGGTGGCGGCCGAGGTGAACAGCAGATGAACGAGCGGTGAATCGGGTCTGACCAGGGGTGGGCCGACGGAGGCCCACTCCGGTGGGGTACCTAGCATGCTTCAGCGGGCGCCCCCTGGGGCGGCGGCCACCCTTCCACCGACACGACGAGGTCCGTGCTGTGAAGTTTTCCTTCCGTCCCACCGAGGGCGCTTTCTACGAGCTCTTCACCAGGGCCGCGCAGAATCTGGTGAAGGGCACCGAGCTGCTCAACGAGCTGGCCCTGCCCGGCGTCGACGTGCAGTCGGTCAGCGAGCGGCTGACCGAGGTCGAGCACGACAGCGACCAGATCACCCACGATCTCTACAAGAAGATCAACTCCACCTTCATCACCCCGTTCGACCGGGAGGACATCTACCGGCTGGGCTCGCTGCTCGACGACGTGATGGACCACCTGGAGGCGGTCGGCAACCTGCTCTACCTCTACGGCCTCACCAAGCTCCCGTCGCTGCCGCGCGAGCTGCACGAGCTGGTCAACGTGCTCGACCTCCAGGCGAAGCTGACCGCCGAGGCGATGCCCCGGCTCAAGTCGATGAAGGATCTCGAGGACTACTGGATCGAGTGCAACCGGCTGGAGAACGACGGCGACCAGGCGTACCGGATGCTGCTGGTCCGGCTCTTCTCCGGCGAGTACGACGCGCTGACCGTGCTGAAGATGAAGGAGGTCGCCGACGAGTTGGAGGCCGCCTGCGACGCCTTCGAGCACGTGGCGAACACCGTCGAGACCATCGCGGTCAAGGAGTCCTGATCCTGTGAGTCCCGAACTCATCGCCGTGCTGGCGGTGATCGCGGTGGCCCTGGCGTTCGACTACACCAACGGCTTCCACGACGCCGCCAACGCGATCGCGACAAGCGTCTCCACCCGGGCGCTGACCCCCCGGCTCGCCCTGGGCCTGGCCGCGGTCGGCAACTTCGTCGGCGCGCACTTCGGTGCCGGCGTGGCCAAGACCGTCGGCGACGGCCTGGTCACCCTGCCCACCGGGGTGGGCAGCCTCGGAGTGGTCTTCGCCGGGGTGCTCGGTGCCATCGCCTGGAACCTGATCACCTGGTACTTCGGCCTGCCCTCGTCGTCCTCGCACGCGCTGTTCGGCGGGTTGGTCGGGGCGACCCTGCTCTCCACCGGCGGTGTGGTGCAGTGGGTCACCATCGGCGAGAAGGTCATCCTGCCGATGGTCCTGTCGCCGATCGTCGGCCTCACCCTCGGTTACCTGCTGATGCTGGCCATCCTGTGGGCGTTCCGCAAGGGGCAGCCCGGCAAGCTCAACCGGGGCTTCCGCTGGGCGCAGACCGCCTCGGCGGCGGCCATGTCGGTCGGCCACGGCATGCAGGACGCCGCGAAGACCATGGGCATCGTGGTGCTGGCCCTCTACACGGGCGGTTTCCAGGACGACAAGACGCACATCCCGGGCTGGGTCTTCTGGACCTCGGCGACGATGCTGGCGCTCGGCACGTACGCCGGTGGGTGGCGGATCATCCGGACCCTCGGTCGCAAGATCATCGACCTGGGCCCGCCGGAGGGCTTCGCCGCCGAGACGGTGGCCAGCGCGGTGCTCTACTTCAACGCCCTGGTGCTCAAGGCCCCGATCTCCACCACCCACACGATCACCTCCGCGATCATGGGGGTGGGCGCCACCAAGCGGCTCTCCGCCGTGCGCTGGAACGTGGCCGGCAACATCGTGCTCGCCTGGATCATCACCTTCCCGGCCGCCGCGCTGATCGCCTGCCTCACCTACCTGGTGGTCCGCCCGCTGTTCTGACCGCCGTCTCCGAGGGGCGCCCCGGTCCCGGGGTGCCCCTCGGAGACGCCGTGCTCAGGCGTAGTCGACGCCGATCCGGGCCCGGATGTCGTCCAGCAGGGCCATCACCTCCAGGGTGACCGCGTGCGGCACGAGCGGGCTCTCGGTCAGCCCGGCGGCCAGGCAACGCTGCACCTCGGCGGCCTCGTACTGGTAGCCGCCGCCGGCCGGGTCGTCGGTGAGCGTCTCCGGCTCGGCCCCGGCCCGGTGCAGCACCGCCGACCCGGGGCGGAAGAACGGCTCGGGCAGTTCGATCCGGCCGGTGGTGCCGGTGATCGCGGCGGTCAGCGGGGTCGCCCCCACCATGCCGCAGCCGAGCGTGGCGACCGCACCCGAGTCGTACCCGAAGACGATGCCGGTGTTCTCGTCCACCCCCTCCGGGCTGAGCTTCGCCCAGGCATGCACGTGCTGCGGCGCACCGAGCAGCAGGTGGGCCAGGCTCACCGGATAGACGCCCAGGTCCAGCAGGGCGCCGCCGCCCAGCACCGGATTGCGCATCCGGTGCTCCGGCGGGAACGGCCCGGCCACCCCGAAGTCGGCCCGCACACCGGTCACCTCGCCGATCGCCCCGGCCCGGACCAGCTCGACCAGGCGCAGGATCAGCGGGTTGGTCCGCATCCACATGGCCTCCATCAGGAAGACCCCCCGGGCCCGCGCCAGGTCGACCAGCTCGGTGCTGGTGGCCAGGTCGAGGGTGAACGGTTTCTCCAGCAGCACCGCCCGCCCGGCCTCCAGGCAGACCCGGGCGGCCTCGTGGTGGGCGGCGTGCGGGGTGGCCACGTAGATCGCGTCCAGCTCGTCGTCGGCGGCCAGCTCCGCCCAGGAGCCGTACGCCCGGCCGGCGCCGTACCGGGTGGCGAACCGCTCGGCGCTCTCCGTCGTCCGTGAGCCGACCGCGACCAGCTCGGCCCCGGGCACCAGCCGTAGGTCCTCGGCGAACCGGCCGGCGATGTGGCCGGTGGACAGAATCCCCCAACGTGTCATGGGTTCACGCTAACCCGCCGCCCAGGCCGGCCCGCCGCCACTGTCCGGCCCGGTCGCTGGCCCGCCCGGCGGCGGCGTACCACCGGGGGTCGTCGGCCCTGGGGTGGTCGGTGTGTCGGGGCTAGGCTCGGCCCATGACGATCGACAGTCCCGGTTTTCCCGCCCCGCCGGCCCTGGTCGAGCACGCCCGTCGGTTCCACGCCGAGGGGGCCACCCCGGTGACGCCCCGGGTCGCGGCCACCGTGCTGCTGCTCCGCCCGGCCGGCACCGACTTCGAGGTGTACGTCATCCGCCGGGTCGCCGCGATGGCCTTCGGCGGGGTGTACGCCTTCCCCGGCGGTGGCGTCGACCCGTCGGACTCCGAGGCGCACCTGGACTGGACCGGCCCCGATCCGGCGGCCTGGGCGGGACGGCTGGGCGTCACTCCCGACGCCGCGCAGGCGGTGGTGTGCGCCGCCGCACGGGAGGTCTTCGAGGAAGCCGGCGTGCTGCTGGCCGGACCCGGCGGCGGCCCGGTGACCGGCGACGTCGGCGGTTCGGTGGTGGGCGACGTCAGCGGGGACGACTGGGAGACCGCGCGGCAGGATCTGGAGGCACGTCGACGGGGCTTCGCCGGGCTGCTCGCCGAGCGGCAGCTCACCCTCCGGTCCGACCTGCTGCTGCCCTGGAGCCGGTGGATCACTCCGGAGTTCGAGCCGCGTCGCTTCGACACGTACTTCTTCGTTGCTCTGCTGCCCGAGGGGCAGCGGACCCGGGACGTCTCCGGCGAGGCCGACCACACCATGTGGGTCCGCCCGGCGGACGCCCTGGCCCGCGCACGGGCCGGTGAGCTGACCATGCTCCCGCCCACCCTGGTCACCCTGGCCGAGGTGGCCGCGGCTGCTGCTGCCGACGGCGCTGCCGGTGCCGGTGCCGGCACCGGTGTTGCCGCCGGTGATGGTGCCCGTTGCATTGCTGCGGTGGCGCGTGCCTCGGCGGCCCGGGACGCGGCCACCCCGGTGACCCCCCGCCTCCACGTCGCCGAGGACGGTACCCCGCACTTCACCCTCGCCTGACCCGGCCACGTTCCGCGTCGGGCGGGCGGTCCAGCGGCTGCCGACCTCCACCGCAGCTGGTCGGTGTGGGCCAGTCTGCTCCGGTCGGTGCGGGTCGGTGCCGCTGTGCCCCGCCGCAGCCGGTTCCCGCCGCAGCTGGTGCCGCTGCGCCTCCACCCCGTGTAGGTCCACCTCGGGCCCTTTCGAGCTGATGACGCTGGCGGCTCACCAGCACCGCCGGTGCGGGCACTTCGCCATGGCACCGGGGCGGGACCCTCGTCAGGGGTGGTACCGGTGACGTCGCCGGGCGGGTGAATCGTCGACGTCATCAGCTCGACAGGGCCCGAAGGAGTGTTCCGAGACCCCCGCCCCCACTGCTGCGGCGGTCGCCCCGCAGGGACTCCCACCCCCGCACGCCCCGGCGCAGCGGAGCGGCCGGGGTCAGCCGAAGCGGCCGGTGATGTAGTCCTCGGTCTTCTTCTGGCTGGGGTTGCTGAAGATCTTCTGGGTGTTGTCGTACTCGATGAGCCGGCCGGGGTCGCCGGTCTTCTCGATCGAGAAGAAGGCGGTGCGGTCGGAGACCCGGGCCGCCTGCTGCATGTTGTGGGTGACGATGATGATGGTGAACTTGTCCTTGAGCTGGAACATCAGGTCCTCGATGGCCAGCGTCGAGATCGGGTCCAGCGCCGAGCAGGGCTCGTCCATCAGCACCACCTGCGGCTCGACCGCGATGGTCCGGGCGATGCACAGCCGCTGCTGCTGACCACCGGACAGGCCCGCGCCGGGCTTGCCGAGGCGGTCCTTGACCTCGTCCCACAGGTTCGCCGCGCGCAGCGCCTTCTCGGCGGCCTCGTCCAGGATGGACTTCTTGCGCACCCCGTTGAGCCGCAGCCCGGCCACCACGTTCTCGAAGATGCTCATGGTGGGGAACGGGTTCGGTCGCTGGAACACCATGCCGATCATGCGGCGGACGGCGGTCACGTCGACGTCGCGGTCGTAGACGTCCTGACCGTCGATGGTCAGGCTGCCCTCGACCCGGGCGCCCGGCAGCACCTCGTGCATCCGGTTGATCGACCGCAGGAAGGTCGACTTGCCGCAGCCGGACGGGCCGATCAGGGCGGTGACCGTCTTCGGCTCGACCGTCAGGTTGATGTTCTCGATCGCCTTGAAACCGCCGTAGTAGGCGGTCACGTCGGTGGCGTCGATGCGCTTGGCCATGGTGGTACCTCCGGGGTTCATCGGCCGAGCCGGTTGCGGCGGGCCAGCAGCTTCGCGGCGACGGTGAGCACGAGCACGAGGACGACCAGGGTCAACGCCGCCGTCCAGGCCCTTGCCGGTGAGTACTTCGACGCCTCGCCGGCCTGCTGGTAGACGAACAGGGCCAGCGACGACTGGTTGTTCTCGAACGGGTTGAAGTTGATCGCCGCACCACCACCGGCGACGAGCAGCACCGGGGCGGTCTCCCCGGCGGCCCGCGCGATGGAGAGCATGATGCCGGTGACGATGCCGGGCAGCGCGGTGGGCAGCACCACCCGCAGGATGGTCTTCCACTTGGGTACGCCGAGGGCGTACGCCCCCTCGCGCAGCGGCGCGGGGACCAGCCGCAGCATCTCCTCGGTGGAGCGGACCACCGTCGGCAGCATCAGCACGCTCAACGCGAGCGCGGCGGCGAAGCCGGAGAAACCGGGCTGGCCGTCGTTGAACCACGGGGACACGATCAGCACCCAGAAGGCCAGTACGAACAGGCCGGTGACGATGGACGGGATGCCGGTCATCACGTCGACGAAGAACCGGATGGTAAAGGCGAACCGGCCCCGCCCGTACTCGACGATGTAGATCGCGCAGAGCACGCCGAGCGGGACGGTGATCGCGGTGGCGATGCCGACCTGCTCCAGGGTGCCGACGATGGCGTGGTACGCGCCGCCGTTGGCGTCGCGGGCCCCGATGTTGTTCATCGAGCTGCCGAAGAAGTCGCCGTCGAGCCGGGCGGTGCCCTTGCTGAACAGCGTCCACACCACCGAGGCCAGCGGCAGCACGGCCAGCACCAGGGCGGAGTGGATCAGGGCGCTCCAGAACCGGTTGCGGGCCGACCGGCGGCCCTCCACCGCGTTGGCGGCGGCGAACAGGCCGGCCAGGTAGAGCAGCGCGCCGAGCACCACGACCAGGACGGGGCCGCCGAGGTCGACGCCGTAGACGAGGCCGGCGGAGACCAGCAGGGCCAGCACCGCCAGGGCGGGGGCGGCGTACCCGGGCAGGCGTTTCGCCCGCAGGCTGTCCGGCTGGGCCGGTGGGCGGGAACGGCGGGGGGTGAGCGTGGTGGTCATGCGGCCGACTCCGTGAACTCGCGGCGGCGGTAGATGATCGCCCGCGCGGTGATGTTGACGACCAGCGTGATGGCGAAGAGCACCAGGCCGGACGCGATGAGCGCACCCCGGCCGGTCTCGTTGGCCTCCGCGAACCGGTTGGCGATGTTCGCGGCGATGCTGTTGCCGCCGTTGGCGAGGATGTTGAACGAGATGGCGTACGTCGAGCCAAGGGTGAGCGCGAGCGCGATGGTCTCGCCGAGCGCCCGGCCGAGGCCGAGCATGACGGCGGCGATGATGCCGGGCCGGCCGTACGGCAGGACCGCCGTGCGCAGCATCTCCCAGCGGGTGGCCCCCAGCGCGATGGCGGCCTCCTCGTTGGCGGTCGGGGTCTGGAGGAACACCTCGCGGGAGAGTGAGGTGATGATCGGCAGCACCATGATCGCCAGGACGAGGGACCCGAGCAGGATCGAGTTGCCGTACGGGCCGTCGCCGAAGATCGGGATCCAGCCGAAGTACCGGTTCAGCCAGGCCGACAGGTCGGCGACCGGCCCGACCAGGTAGTCCCGCCCCCACAGGCCGAACACCACGCTCGGCACGGCGGCCAGCAGGTCGATCACGAAGCCCAGGGCGGTGCCGAGCCGCCGCGGCGCGTAGTGCGACAGGTAGAGGGCGATGCCCAGCGCCACCGGCACCGCGACCAGCAGGGCCAGCAGCGCGGTGAGCAGGGTGCCGAAGGCGAGCGCGCCGATGCCGAACGTGGGTGGATCGTCGTTGGGGAACCAGCCCTCGAAGGTCCAGAAGTTCGCACTGTTGGCCCGCAGCGCCGGCACGGCCTTGGCGACCAGGAAGACCGCGATGGCCGCGATGACGACCAGCACGGTGACACCGGCGGCCAGGGTCACGCCACGGAACGCCCGTTCCGCGCCGAACGCGCGGGCCCGGGGCAGCCCGCCGCCCCCGCCCAGGCCGTGGTCGTCGTCGTGGGGGGTACGGGTGCTGACTGGTGCCTCGGCCACACGCGCCGAGGCACCGGCGGACCGCTCGTGACCCTGGGTCACGGCATGCCCACCGGTGCCGGCGTGTGCCGAGCGGTGAGGGGTTTCACCCATCTGCTCGCTCGCTTCGACTTGAGGAGGTGTTGTCGCTCGGGAGGGTCAGCCGAGGTTCTTGACTGCGGTCTCGACCTTGGTGCGGACCGAGTCGGGCAGCGGGGCGTAGCCCAGCTCCACCAGCTCGGCCTGGCCCTCGGTGCTGGCGGCGTGGCCCAGCAGGCCCTTGACCAGCGGCAGCTTGTCGGCGGCGAGGCCCTTGCTGCAGACGATCTCGTAGGTCACCAGGACGATCGGGTACGCCCCGGCCTCCTTGGTGGCGTAGTCGATCGACATCTTGAGGTCGTCGCCCTGGCCCTCGATCTTGGCCCCGGCGATGGTCTTGCCGGCCGACTCGGCGGTCAGCTCGGCGTACTCGCCGGCACCGTTCTGCACCTTGGCCTTCTTGAGGCCGGAGTTCTCGGCGTACGACCACTCGACGTAGCTGATCGTGCCCTCGGTGCTCTTGACCTTGGCGGCGACACCGTCGGACTTGGGGGCGCCGAGCCCGCCCGGGGCCTTCCACGCCTTGTTGTTGCCGAAGGTCCAGTCCGTCGCGGCGGTCTTCGACAGGAACTTGGTGAAGTTGTCGGTGGTGCCCGACTCGTCGGAGCGGTGCACCGTCTGGATCGCGGTGGAGGGGAGCGTGGCGTTCGGGTTGTCGGCCTTGATCGCCGGGTCGTCCCACTTGGTGACCTTGCCGGCGAAGATCTGCGCCAGGGTGGCCGGCTTGAGCTGGAGGTTGTCCAGGCCGCCGACGTTGTAGACGACCGCGACCGGGCCGATCACCATCGGCAGGTTGAGTGCCGCGCCGCCGGTGCACTTGGCGTCGGCCTGCGGCTGCTCCTCCGGCTTGAGGGCGGAGTCGGAGCCGGCGAAGTCGGCGGTGCCGGCGATGAACGCCTGGATGCCCGCGCCGGAGCCACTGGCCTCGTAGTTGATCGTGGTGCCGGCGCACTTCTGCTGGTAGGCCTTGATCCACTCGGCCATGGCGTTCTTCTGCGCGGAGGAGCCCTGCGCGTTCAGGGTGCCCTTGCCACAGTCGGCCGCGCTGGCCGAGCCGGAGGCGGAGGCGCTGGCCGGCTCGTTGTTGTCCGAGCCGCAGGCGCTGAGGCCGAGGACCGCGGTAAGAGCGAGGCAGGCAATGGCGCCGTGCCGCTGGAGCTTCACCTGAGGGGTTTCCCTTCACGTCTTTGGTCAGGTCGCCCGGATTGGGGCCCGAGTGCCGGCGCGCTGACCGGCTGACACGAAAGCTAGAAGTGCCAGGTAGACGGTTCGCCGGTCGGAAGTGAACGGGGCATGAACAGCCCCGGCCGGGAAGGTGACCGCTGCCTGAGGGAGGGTTGTCCGTTAGGTGAACTGCCGTCCCGGTATCCGCATTGATGCGATATATCCGGGCAGCCGTTATCCGGGCGTGGCCCCGCCGTTACCGCACGGAGACCGCACCGGTCGTGCCCCGGCCGGGCACCGGCCGGGGCGGAGCGGACGGGAGAGCGTCAGCCCCGGTGGTAGTTGACGTGCCCGCACCAGCGGGCGAAACCGAGCCGCTCATAGAGCGAGACGGCCGCCGTGTTCGACTCGTCGACATAGAGCATCACCCGGTCCAGCCCGCGCCGGTCCCGCAGGTAGGCCAGCCCGGCGGTGGTGAGCGCCCGGCCCAGGCCACCACCGTGCGCGTCCGGGTCCACCCCCACCACGTAGACCTCGCCGATGCGGGCCGAGCCGGGCCGCTCGTGCACCTTGGTCCAGTGGAAGCCGAGCAGCCGCCCGGCGGCGTCGGCGGCGAGCAGGAAACCGGCCGGGTCGAACCACGGCTCGGCCAGTCGGGCCCGCAGGTCGTCGGTGGTCCACCGGCCCTGCTCCGGGTGCCCGGCGAAGGCGCGGGCGTTGAGCGCGAGCCAGGCGTCGTCGTCCTCGCCGGGGCGGAAGGAACGCAGCGTCGCCCCGGCGGGCAGGTGGGGTTCCGACACCGGGTCGGTCAACGAGCGGCGCAACTGCCAGAGGACCCGGGCCCGCGCGAAGCCCAGGTCGACTGCGAGCGCCGCGGCGGCCGGGTGGTCGCCGTGCGCCCAGGCCCGCAGTGGTCCGGGAGTCGCCGCGAGTACGCCCCGGGCCAGCGCCCGTCCGGTGCCCCGCCGCCGGAAACCCGGGCGCACCACCAGCTCCACCCCGACACCGGACGTCGGGTCGGTGGTGTCCAGGTGGGCGTACCCGGTCAGGGTGCCGTCGAGGGCGTGGATGGTCAGGTGCCGGGCTGCCGCCTGCGGGTCGCGCAGCCGCAGCAGGGTGTGCTCGTCGAAGGGGTCGGCTCCGTCGGTGTCGCCCGCGAGGCGGGCCAGGGCCAGCACCTCGGTCACCTCGGCCGGGGTGAGCCGGTCGCTCTGGGTCAACCGGTCGGTCGTCGACTCGCCGCTGCTCATCTGATCACCGTAGCGGGATCCGCCCGATCGTCCCGCCCGTCGATCGGTTCAGTTGGCCCCGCCGGGCGGCAGCGCCTCCAGGCGGAACCGGGCGAGCAGGTCGGGCAGGATCCGGCGCAGCGCGTCCACGGTGCCCTGCCGGTCACCACCGGCGTCGTGCATG
The DNA here is from genome assembly GCF_040678915.1 of Micromonospora sp. NPDC049257. Lineage (NCBI taxonomy): Bacteria > Bacillati > Actinomycetota > Actinomycetes > Micromonosporales > Micromonosporaceae > Micromonospora > Micromonospora sp. NPDC049257. The sequence goes on along the minus strand of NZ_JBFAQU010000005.1, from coordinate 82,298 downwards.
AGCACGACCGCGCCCGGCCCGGTGTCCCGGGTGACCACCGTGGTGATCTTCGCGGCACCGGGGACCTGCCAGTCGTTGGGGTCGACGGTCCAGTGCAGCGGGGTCATCCCCAGCCCCTCGGCGACCGACACCACCGGGTACGTCCAGGCCCCGCCGGGCTGCCGGAAGTAGCTGATCCGGGCGTCCGGCACGGCGGCGTGGATGGCCTCGTTGGTCCGGATCAGGTCGGCCCGGATCAGGGCGGGGGAGCGCTTGCCGAGCAGCACGTCGTGGTGCCACGAGTGGTTGCACAGGGTGTGCCCGTCGGCGACGATCGCCTGGAGCAGCTCCGGATGGTCCTGGGCGTTCTCGCCGACCACGCAGAACGTCGCCTTGACCCCGTACGCGCGGAGCACGTCCAGCACCTGCGGTGTGTACGTCGGGTCCGGCCCGTCGTCGAAGGTCAGCGCGACCTCGCCGGTGCCGGTGCTGGCGTGGCTGCCGAACGGGCCGTCGCCGCCGCTGGCCGGCTGGGCCGAGTCCGGATCGGTCCCGTCGGCGGTGGGGGCGCCGGTGGGGCCGGTGCCGTCCGGGCCGGTCGGTGCAGCGTCCGGGTCGGCGGGTTGCTCGCCGTACTGGGCGCCGGCGATCTGCGTCGACGCGCCGGTCGGCTGCCGGGGTGGGCCCGGGGTCATGCTGCGCCCGAGGGCGTAGGTGGACCCGAGCAGGGCGGCCAGCACCAGGGTGACGACGCCGACGGTCCCGCCGGTGGACCGGGGGCGCATCAGTGCCCCCACCGGTCAGGATGACGGGACGGCCCTCTCGTCGCCCCCGTGGTCAGTGCACGCACCGTCGCCCCTTTCACTCCTGCTGATTACGGCAATAAGAATAGAGCCGACAACAGGTGCAAAAGGGGCGTATCGGAAACAGTGCGCTCGGCCGGTGGTGCTGCGGACCGGGATCAGACCGGCAGCGGCGCGGGCTCGGACTCCGGCAGGGACCGGGACGACGGCGGGACGACGAACTTGTAACCCACCTGGCGCACGGTGCCGATCATCGACTCGTACTCCGAGCCGAGCTTGGCCCGCAGTCGTCGGACGTGCACGTCCACCGTGCGGGTGCCGCCGAAGTAGTCGTAGCCCCAGACCTCGCGGAGCAGCTGGTCCCGGGTGAACACCCGGCCCGGGTGCTGCGCCAGGAACTTCAGCAGCTCGAACTCCTTGTAGGTGAGGTCGAGCGGCCGGCCCTTGAGCTTGGCGGCGTAGGTGTCCGGGTCGATGTTCAGCTCGCCGGCCCGGATCGAACCGCCGGCCCCGGAGGTGGCGTTGCTCAGCCGGCCCACCGCGAGCCGCAGCCGGGCCTCCACCTCGGCCGGGCCCGCACCGGCCAGGATCACGTCGTCGACGCCCCAGTCGGCGTTGAGGGCGATCAGGCCGGCCTCGGTGACCACCGCGACCAGCGGCACACCCAGGCCGGTGGCGTGCAACATGCGACAGGTGGCACGGGCCTCGCTCAACTCCGACCGGGCGTCGACCAGCACCGCGTCCGGGCTGGGCCCGGAAACCAGGGTGCGCACGTCGCGCGGCGCGGTACGCACCGAATGCGGCAACAGGTCGAGTGCCGGCAGCACCGCCGAGGGCTCACCTGCACGCGCGGTCACCAGCAGCAGGAGCTCCACACGATCACCTCCGTCCCGGCGGCTCAATGGCCGCACGCGACCAGCTGACCCGCCGGTGGGCGGGGCGCTGAGAACTTGCGTGGGTCCCGGCGTCGCTGACGGGCGGGTAACGGCTTGAGCGTAACCGATCGCCCCGTCGTCGCCCCGGCGTCCTTTCCTGTTTGTCGGATCTGCCCGTGATCACCGCCCAGGTTTTAACGTCGCCGAAACCGTGATCCCCCGCCGGACGCCCCGTGATCCCCGCCGGACCCCGTCGGTCTGGCACGATCGGGGCGTGTTTCCCTCCACCTCGCCCGACACCGGCCGTGACCCGTGGGCCGACGGCGCCCCCGACGGGCCCGCCGGCCCGGCCGGCGGACCCGCACCCGGGCCGCGCCCCGCCCCGGACGACGACACCGGGAGCCGCCGCGAGCGTGGCCCGCGCCGGTTCCGTAAGGGCGGTGCCCCGCGCCGGAGCGAGGACGACGACGTCGAGCCGGACGAGGAGCCGATCGAGCCGGTCGAGGTGCACCGGCCGCTCTCGCTGACCGTCGCCGGCTTCGCGGCGCTGCTCGGCGTCGGCCTGGTGCTCGGTGCGCAGACCGCCGGGCCCGGACACCGGCTGCCGTTCGCGGTCATCGTGTTCGGCGTTCAACTGCTCTTCGTGCTGGCCTGGACCATGGCCATGCGCCCACCCGCGCTGCTGCTGGTCGCGCTGACCAGCGGCGTGGTCGCCGCGGCGGCCGACGTCGCCGCGGTGCAGACCGACGTCGCCGGGCTGGCCCCGCTCGGGTTCGTGGCGCTGGGCGGGTTCCTGCTCGGCGTGCTCGGTCAACTCGTCCGCCGGGTGGACCGGGTCCGGGTGACCGACTCGCTCGGCACCACGCTGCTGATCGTGGTCGGCGTGGTGGCGTTCGCCACCCTGATCACGCTCAGCCGGATTCCCGCCGGCACCCAGGCGATCACCGTCTGCCTGGTCGCCACCGGCGTCGCGCTCACCGTGGCGCGGCTCACCGACGCCGTGCTGGCCTGGCCCCGGCTGGCGCCGCAGGTGCCCCGGGGTGCCGCCGGGGTGGTGGTCGGCGCGATGGCCGGCACCCTCACCAGCGCCCTGCTCGGCAGTTACCTGGTGGGCTTCACCCCGACCAGCGCCGCGCTGATCGGGCTGGTCACCGCAGCCACCGCCGTGCTGGCCGACCTCGCCGTCGGCTACGCCGAGGCGGGCCGGCTGATGGCGGGCGAACCACCCACCATGTGGATCGCCCGGCACATGCAGGGCCCGCTGGGTGGCTTCGCGTTGGCCGCTCCTGCGGCGTACGCCATGTGTGTGCTCTTTCTCTGACGCCGGTCGACGGCGGTGGGCGCGCGGCGCGGTTGGGCGCGACGGCGCTCGGGTAGTAGCGGTGCGCCGCGGGCGGCGGCATCGATGACGGCACGTCGCGGGACCGCGACGGCCACGACGGCACGTCGCGCGACGGCGACGGCGACGACGGACGGAGGCGGGCGTGGCGCAGACGTACGAGGAGCGGCCCCGGCGGCGCGGGCGCAGGTGGCTCGTCGTACTGGTCGTCCTGGTCCTGATCCTGGGCGGGCTGCTGGTGGTGGCCGACCGGGTGGCGGCCGGCCTGGCCGAACGGGCCATCGCCGACCAGGTCACCCAGGAGGTCGCCAAGCAGAACGCCAGCTCCGCGCCGCCCCAGGTGGACGTGGGCGGGTTCCCGTTCCTCACCCAGGTGGTCGACGGCCGGTACGAGCGGATCTCGATCGTGCTGACCGACGTCAAGGGCTCCGTGGAGGGCAACGCGGTCAGCCTGCCCCGGCTCGACGTGGACGCCCGCAACGTGCGTGCCTCGCTGGACACCATCCGCTCGGGGCAGGGTGAGGTGGTGGCCGAGACGGTGGCCGGCACCGGCACGGTCACCTACGACAGCCTGGCCAAGCTGCTGGACCGGCCGGGGCTCAAGCTCGGTGAGCAGAACGGCAAGCTGGCCGTCACCGCGCCGGTCGACATCCTCGGCCAGAAGCTCACCGTCACCGGCACCGCCGAGGTGACCGTGGCGGACGGCGGCAAGGTGGCGTTGAAGTTCAGCGACCTGAATGCCCAGGGGCTGCCGAACGTGGCGCTGGCCCGGACCCTGCTGAACAACTACGCCCGGGGTATCTCGGTCGACGTGCCCCTGCCGGCGCTGCCGTTCCAGCTCAACGTGCGCAAGGTCGAGCCGCGCCCGGAGGGGCTGACGGTGACCGCCGACGCGAAGGACGTCCCGATCAACTCGGCAAGCTGACCCACCGCTCAGTTCTGAACGCGGCCCGGCCCCGGGGTCCCTTGCCGGCCGGGTCGCGTCCCGTATGGTGGTCGGCCCCTGGCACTCTCCGGGACGGCTGGTAGGCTCCGAAACCATGGGGACGCACCTCACCAAACGGCGCGCGGTCGACCTGTGCCGCGTGGCCACCTGCCTGTGTCGCTCCGTCATCTGACGGCGGGGCTGTCTCCGGCCGCCCAGCGGCCACTGCACCCGGGGTCCCACTGATCCTGCGGTGCCCACCCTCCGAAACGCCCGGCAGCGGCGCCGTCGCACGAACCCGTGATCCGTTCCTCTATGGGTCCCGCGCATGGTGCGACATCACCGATCTCCACCACCCGCGCTGGCTCACCACCCATCCTCACCAGGGAGTGATCTGATGAGTCGCGACACCGCACTCGTCTCGGCCGAATGGGCCGAGAAGAACCTCGACGCCCCGGGCGTCGTCTTCGTCGAGGTCGACGAGGACACCTCCGCCTATGACACCGGCCACATCGCCGGTGCCATCAAGCTCGACTGGAAGACCGACCTCCAGGACCAGGTCCGCCGGGACTTCGTCAACAAGGCCCAGTTCGAGGCGCTGCTCTCCGAGCGGGGCATCGGCAACGACGACGTCGTGGTCCTCTACGGCGGCAACAACAACTGGTTCGCCGCGTACGCGTACTGGTACTTCAAGCTCTACGGCCACCGCGACGTCAAGCTGCTCGACGGCGGTCGCAAGAAGTGGGAGCTGGACGCCCGTCCGCTGGTCAAGGACGCGGTGACCCGCCCGGCCACCCAGTACGTCGCGCAGGAGCCGGACACCTCGATCCGCGCGTTCCGCGATGAGGTCGTCGCCGCGATCGGCACCAAGAACCTGGTCGACGTGCGCAGCCCCGACGAGTTCGCCGGCCGGCTGCTGGCCCCCGCGCACCTGCCGCAGGAGCAGGCGCAGCGGGCCGGGCACATCCCGACCGCGATCAGCGTGCCGTGGTCCAAGGCGGCCAACGAGGACGGCACCTTCAAGTCCGACGACGAGCTGCGCAAGATCTACGCCGACGCCGGGCTGGACGACGGCAAGGAGACCATCGCCTACTGCCGGATCGGCGAGCGCTCCTCGCACAGCTGGTTCGTCCTGCAGGAGCTGCTCGGCCACCCCAACGTGAAGAACTACGACGGTTCCTGGACCGAGTACGGCTCGCTGGTCGGTGTGCCGGTGGCGCTCGGCGACGAGCCCGGGGAGGCCTGAGCCATGACCGCTCCCACCGCCGCCGGTTGCGCCGCGCCGGACCAGTCCGCGCCCCTGCCGGCCAGCCTGGACCTGGAGAAGGAAACCGTCATCACCGGCCAGGTGCTGGCCGAGTCGGGCGACGTCGTGCCCGGCGCGTACGTCCGGTTGCTGGACTCGACAGGCGAGTTCACCGCCGAGGTCGTCACCTCGCCGACCGGGCAGTTCCGGTTCTTCGCCGCGCCGGGCAACTGGACCCTGCGGGCGCTGTCCCGGCACGGCAACGGCGACACCGCCGTGACCGCCAACCGGGGCATCAACGAGGTCTCCGTCACGGTGGCCTGACCCACGCTCACGATCGGCCCGGGGCCGGTCACCCCATCCGGGGTGACCGGCCCCGCGCCGTAGCCCTCTCCGGCACCTCGCGTCGGCACCGCCCCGGCAGTCGCCCGGGTCGTCCGGCGGGCGCGTCACGAGGTGCAGCCGCCCTGGTGGTCGATCCGCCGGACGCAGCGGCGACGCCCACCGAGCCGCCGGTCGCAGAAGACCTGGTGCTGCGGTTCCGACCCGCCCTCCTCGGAGACGGTCGTCTCGCCGAGCACCAGCTCCGGCAGGAACGCCAGGGACCGGCCGATCGCGCGGGCCAGCAGCCGCGCCGCCGGCAGGTCGTCGGCAGCGACAGTCAGGTGTACGACGAACCGCTCGCGCCCGGTCGCGGCGGTCACGTCCGCACCACCCGGGGTGCGAACCGGGACTGCCAGTCGCGCAGCGCACCCTTGATCCGCGCGTTCTCCTCACGGGTACGGGCCAGCTCGGCGTGCAGCTCGGCCAGCTCGTCGGCGATCCGGTGCAGGAAGCCGTCCACCTCGGCCGGGTCCAGCCCGTGCCGGGACCGCCGGAACCGTTGCTGCCGCAGCTGGCTCGTGCAGAGCGGCCGGTACCCCACCGGTCGGTGGTGGTGGGCCGCCGGACCGTGATGGTGCCCGGTGTTCTGCCGCCCCGACGGCCCGGACCGCCTGACGGGACGGTTGCCGGTCCGGCTGCTCGCGGCACGGCTGGTCGGGACCTGGTTGGTCGGGGGTCGGTCGGTTGCCGTCGAACGGTTCCGGCGGAACAGCCGGAGGAACCTGCACACGATGGGACCACCTCTCCGCAGGGGGCAGCGGGGGATCGTGCTGCCGTGGAAGGTGGCCGGGGCGGGCGGTTTCCCTTCCACTGCACCCACCCCGGCCGGGGGAGAGCCCTGCTCGTTGCCACGCGAGGAGCGCTCGCCGACCAACTTATTTGAGGAACTTGAAAGAGTCAACGACCGGTTGCAGCGCGTAGTTGCACGCCGTGATGAGAGCGTGATCGAATCGCGGGTGCCACGCGAGGAGTGCCATGCCTGCGACCCCGGACTACCTCCGGATCTCCGACGAGATCGTCGCCGACGTCAGGTCGGGTAAGTACAAGCCGGGAGACAAGCTGCCCTCGATCAGCGAGCAGTGCAGCCGGTTCAACGTCAGTCCGTCGACGATCAACCTGGTCAACGTGCGGCTGGAGGCGCTCGGAGTGATCAGCCGCCACCAGGGCAAGGGCATCTACATCACCGACCCGGCGACCTGGCTGCGCAAGCCCTGACCGCTAGCTGACGGTTCAGCTACCACCGCCGTGGCAGGGTGATCGCATGTGTTCGGAGAGTGGCCCACACCGCGTTTAATGGTGCCTGTGTCCACGGATGCCGATCAACCGCCTGCGCGAGGTCCACACAGTGGTGTGCCCGCATCGAGACGGCCATGGCGGGCTGCGGGTCAGCCACCGACCAGGAACAGGGCTTTACGTCCCTCCCGACCTACGACGACCCGGCTGGAACTCGTCCCAGCCGGAAAGATCGACGTCGTAGCTGACCCGTGGCAGCGGCTGGTGGCTGTCGGCAGCATCCTGTCGGTTCTGTTCGTGGCCATCGGCCTCTACCTCACCAACGAAGCCAACCGGGAACAGCAGCGGCTCACCGCGCAGGGGCAGATCACCGACCGGTTCTCCAAGGCCATCGAGCAACTCGGCCAGGCCGGCGCGGAGAAGATCGACGTACGACTGGGCGCGATCTATGCACTGGAACGCATCATGCGTGACTCGGCTGCGGACCAACCCGCGGTCGTCGACATTCTCGCCACGTTCGTCCGGGTCCACGCCCCCGCGACGGCCGTTCCGACGCCCTCCCGCTCCCCGCGAGGCTCCCTGGCCCGGTCCAACCCGCCGGTTGACATCCAGGCCGCGCTGACCGTGCTCGGCCGCCGCGACAGCGCCCGCGACGGCACTGTCGGTGCGGGTGACGAGGACCCGAGTCCCCGCCGGTTGAATCTCTCCGGCGCGGACCTGAGCGGCGCGGACCTCAGCGGCGCGGACCTGCTCCGCGCCAACCTGAAAGGGTCGCACCTGCTCGGCGCGGATCTGAGTAACGCGAATCTGGCCAACGCGAATCTGGGTGAGGCGGACCTGAAGGGTGCGGACCTGGGCCACGCGAATGTGCGGGATGCGGTCCTGCTCCGGGCGGATCTGGATGGCGCGATCCTGGAACATGCTGATCTGAGGGGTGCGTACCTGGGCGGCGCGAACCTGGGCGGCGCTCACCTGATCCGCGCGGACCTGAGCGGCGCGAACCTGTTCGGGGCGGATCTGAGCCGCGCGAACCTGTTCGGGGCGGATCTGAGCGGCGCGAACCTGTTCGGGGCGGATCTGAGGGGTACCGGACTGCGCAACGCGCGTTTGGGATGTGCCAGAACGAATGACGACACCCGGCTGCCGGCAGGAGTGGTCCGTCCGAAATCGTGCTCCTGATGAGCGGCGTCACCGCCGCACACACTGGGATAGCTCAACCATTGGGCCGATGTAGCGGTATCCGCCCGCTCCGATACCGCTACATCGGCCCAATAGCGATGGATCACGACGGACGCCGCCCAAAGGGCGGGGGGAGAGAATGGCGGTGGCCGCCGACCCCGGGCGGGGTCGACGGCCACCGGGTGGGGCCGGTCAGCCGGTCTACAGGCCGGAGGCCCGTGCGCCCGCACAGGTCGACGTCGGAGCCAGGCGGAAGTCGAGCGTGCCGACGATGCCTGCTTCCACGACGGCCCGCTGGACCTGGGGCACCCAGCTGTCCTTCGCCACGATCACCTCGTACTTGCCCTTCGGCAGCCACCAGGCGTAGCGGCCCTGAGCATCGGCGGTGAGCGTGGTGCCGGTGGTCGAGCCGACCAGGTTCAGCCGGATCGTGGCCGGGACGCCGACGGTCTGGCCGCCGCAGGTCACCCCGGTCACCGTGCCCTGGATCTTGCCCCAGTTGTTCGGCGGCGAGACGTTCATCTCGACACCGACCGACGACACCGGGTACGGCGTGTCCGAGGTGATCCCCAGTTCACCCGAGTATGCCCCGGGCTGGAGCACCCCGGCCGCCGCCGTGGCGGTCAGCGTGACGGTGACCGTCTGGGACGCCCCCGGGGCCAGCGTGAAGCTGGTCGGTGCGGTGGACAGCCACGGCAGGTCACTGGCGTCGGCGCAGCCTTCCAGCCCACCGAGCCGCTCACTGTCCGCCGAGCCGACGAACGAGCTGGGCGAACCACCGATCTTGTACGCCCCGCAGGCGGCAGCGCCCCGGTACCTGTTGAACTGGGCGTTCGGCAGGTTCCGCCACGCCCCGGCGACCGGGTCGAAGCCGACCGTCCGGTTGGTGACCGACGTCGAGCCGCCCGTCACCCCGCCGGCCAGCACCAGCATGCCGCCGGCCGACGCGTACTGGGAGCCCCACAGGTCGACCGGGAGGTTCGGCAGCGGGCTCCAGGTGTCCGACGCCGGCTCGTACCGCCAGGCGTCGGTGTACTCGTCGTCGGCGACGCCACCGGCGCAGTACACCTGGGCACCGATCCCGCCACAGGACAGCCAGGAGACCGGGTGCGGGTAGGCCGCTCCGGCCCGGAACGTCCCGGTACGCGGGTCGAACACCACCAGCTTGTTGCTCTCCGTGCAGGTGGTGTCGACGCAGCCACCGACCAGGTACACCTTGCCACCCGCCACGGCGGTGCCGGCTGCGGCGGCAGGGGCCGGGTTGACCGCCCCGGCCAGGGTGCTCCACGAACCGCTGGCCGGGTCGAAGACGTCCACCGTCGGCTCGGCACCGGTGCCGTCGCCCCAGCCGCCGAGCACGTACAGCTTGCCGCTGATGCCCACGGCGGACGGCTTGGAACGGGCGTGCGGCAGGTCGGGCAGCGCCGTCCAGACGCCGGTAGCCGGATCGAACACCCAGGCCTTGCGCTCGTTGCCGGTGTCGCCACCGCCGCCGACCGAGTAGACCTTGCCGTCCAGGTTGGCCGCCGCGTTGTCGTAGATCGCGGCGGGCAGGTTGGTGATCCGCGTCCAGGCGTCGTCGGCCTGCGGCGCGGCGTCGGCGTTCCCGCCGCCGTACCGGGCACCGGTACGGCCGGTGCTGATCCCCTTGACCACCTGCTCCCGCAGCGGTGCGCCGCCGGTGGACAGCACCTCGAACCCGCCACCGCGTTCCAGCAGCTCCACGGTCGCCGGGGCGGAGCCCGTGTTGCGGACCGTCACCTTGGCGTTGCGGGTGCTGCCGTACGGCTGGTGGGCCTCGATCGTGGTGGTGCTGACGGTGAGCCGCCCCGCGGCCAGGGCCAGGTCGGCCCGGCGGGTGCTGTCGGCCACCACCGTCACCTGCTGGGTGACCGGGGTGTACGGCGGCCGGGACGCGGTGAACGGGTGGGCACCGGTCAGCCCCGAGAAGAGGTGGTAGAAGCCGTCCGGCAGGTTCGGGTCGTCCGGGGTGGCCGCCGAGACGGCCGTGTCGGTGGGCCGGTCGACGCTGGTCACCGTCACCCCGTTGACGGCCGCGCCGGTGTTGCGGTCGGTGGTGTTGCCGACCACCAGGCCACCCGGCACGGGGGTGCAGTCCCGGTTGACCAGCTGGACGTCGTCCACCTGCCACCACCAGGCGAAGGTGCCCTTGAACCGGAAGCGCACCAGCGCCCCGGTCGCGCCGGCCGCCGGGGTCAGCGGCACCTCCTCGACGCGGGGGCCCCGCCGGCTGGCGGTCTGGTGCCACACGTTCGTCCAGCTCGCCCCGGCGTCGGTGGAGACGTCCACGTCGGCGGTGTCACTGATCCCGACCGCCCGCCAGTCGCTGCGGAACCGCAGCAGCGGAGCGGCCGAGGCGGACAGGTCGACCGGCGGGGCGATCAGGTCGGTGTCCTGGGTGTTGCCGGTGCCCAGCTTGTCGCTGTCGACGATCGCGAACCCGCCGGTGCCGCCGGTCAGGTTGCCCCGCGCACCCGGGTCGTTGAAGACCCAGCCGCCCTTCTCGGTGCGGTTGCGCACCGACCAGCCCTCCGGTGCGGTGGTGCCGTCGAAGCTCTGCGACAACAGCGGCGCGCTGAGGCTGCCGGTGTAACCGGCGGCGACACAGGCCGCCTCGACCGGGACCGGGATGTCCGCGGTGGTGGCCGTTGCGCCGACGGTCAGGTCCTTGGTCACCGTCCGGTAGCCCGGGTATTTCGCGGTGACGGTGAGCTTGTAGTCGGTGTTGCCGGCCACGGTGAAGGAGTACCGGCCGGTCACCGGGTCGGTGAAGACCGGTGCGCCGGGCCGGCCGGCGACCTCGATCTTGGCGTACAGCGGCCAGCCGTGCCCGGAGCCGTCGGTGACCCGACCGGAGACGGTGACCGTCGGGGTCGCCGTCAGGGCGAAGTCCCGGGTGACCGTGCCGTCCTCCGGGACGGTCACGGTGCCGGTCGCGGTCCGGAAGCCGTACGCGGACACGGTCAGCGTGGTCTCGCCGGCCGGCACGGTCAGCGTGTACCGGCCGTCCGTGCCGGTGGTGACGCTGCGCTCGCCCGTGGCGACGGTGGCACCCGCCACCGGGTCGCCGCCGGCCGCGTCGGTGACCCGGCCGCTGACCTGGCCCACCGGCCCGCGCGGGGCCTGCCGGACCGCCTCGTACGCGTTGAGCCGGCCCTCGCCGAAGACGTTGTTGTCGGCGGCGGTGCCCCCGCAGGTGGTCGCGTCGACGTCGGTCGCGGTGCGGTCGAGCAGTGCCTCCGTGGCGGCGATGTCACCGCGCAGGCTGGGCGCGGCCGACCAGACCAGGGCGACCGTGCCGGCCACGTGCGGGGCGGCCATCGAGGTGCCGTTGAACGACGCGTACCCGTTGCCGGGGACGCTGGAGCGCACGTTGCTGCCGGGCGCGGCGATGTTCGGCTTCAAGCCGGCCGGGTCGGTGGCGTTGCCCCGACCGGAGAAGCCGGAGATGTTGTTGTTCACGTCGTACGAGCCGACCGCGTACGCGTTGGAGTTGTCACCGGGGGAGCCGGCACTGCCACAGGCCGGGCCGTCGTTGCCGGCGGAGAAGACCGGGAACATCCCGGCGGCCCGCCAGGCGGCCACGGTCTGCTGGTACCACAGGTCGCCGCCGTCGCCGCCCCAGGAGTTGTTGACGATGTCGGGGCGCAGGTCGGGGCGGGGGTTCTGGCCGTTGAGGTCGGTCGGGGCGAGCACCCACTGGCCGGCGGCCAGCAGTGAGGCGTCCGAGCAGTTGTTGGACTCGCAGCCCTTGGCGGCGATCCACTTCGCGCCGGGGGCGACCCCGACCTGGTTGGCGGACCCGTCGGTGCCGACCATCGTGCCCATGGTGTGGGTGCCGTGGTCGTTGTTGTCGCAGGGGGCGTCCTGCGGGCAGACGTTGGCCGGGTCGTACCAGTCGTAGTTGTGGTCGAAGGTGCCGCCACCGAGGTTGCCCCGGTAGGAGTTGACCAGCGCCGGGTGGTCGAACTGGACGCCGCTGTCGATGTTGGCGACGACCAGGCCCTCACCCCGGTCGCCGAACTCGTCCCAGACACGGGGTGCGCCGATGTTGGTCAACCCCCACTCGACGGCGTCGGTGCCGGCCCGCGCGTCAGTGCTGCGGACCGGGCGGATCAGCGGGTAGCTGCGGGTCGGGGAGATCCGGGCGACCTCGGGACGGGCGGCGACGACGTCCAGCAGCGCCCGGTCGCCGGTCACCCGTAGCGCGTTGGCGATCCAGTACGCGGTGTAGGTGGCCTTGCGGTCGTCGAGCACCGCGCGCAGGTCGCGCTGGGTCCGCTCGGCGGTGGTGGTGAGCAGTCGGTGCACCTCACCGGCGCGGGCGTCCGGGCTGCGCAGCCGGGCCGCGTCGGCGAGCGGGGCCTGCTCGCGCAGGTAGACCAGGAAGGTTTCGGTGCCGTCGGCGAGCCCGTCGAGGACCTGCTGGTCCACAGTGGCCCGGGGCGCGGCCGGTGCGGCACCGGCGGGTAGTGCGGGCTGGGCGGTGAGGCCCAACAGTCCGGCCGCGAGCGCGGCCACCAATCGCCACCGGGACGGTCGTCCGGTCGGTCGTCTGAGCACGCTGTTCCTCCCCACGTCGTCGGGCCCGATCGGTTCGGACCCGGCCGCGTGTGCCGTGGTGGTGGCCACGCGGAGCGGCTGGGGGAGACGGCCGGTGGTGGGTGCTGGAGGGCCGGCCCCCCACGGCCGCTGTGCATCATGCTCAGCCGGAGAACCATACTGATCAATGGATCGGGTCGGTCAGTATTTGGTCAGTAACCAGGCGCCACGCTGACCGTTAGGCTGACTCCAGCCGCGTCGGCACCTGTCGTGGGCGGACGGGACCGTCGGCAGCGGGCGGCAGGTGCGCTCCTGGGGAGGACGTGTGACCGGTGTCGACATCCCGTTCGTGGTCTGTGTGAGCGCCGACGTCTCGGTCCGGGAGCGGGTGGTCCGCCGGCTCGACGACCTCGGCCCGGTGGTGATCTGTGCCGACCTGGCCGAACTACGCGCCATGCTCTTCCCGACCCCGCCGGCGTCCGCCGCGCCACCGACCGGGCCGACCCCGGTGCGCTGCGGCGACCTGGTCGTCGACCCGGCCGGTCACCTGGTCACCTGGCGGGGGGAGCCGTTGGCGCTGACCCGGTTGGAGCGGGAGCTGCTGGCCCGGCTGGCCGGTGACCCGGGGGCGGTCTGGAGCTACGAACGGATCTTCGGCTCGGTCTGGGGCGGTGCCTGGCTGGGCGACGCGGCGATCCTGCACTCGGCGGTCAAGCGGCTGCGCCGCAAGCTGCGCGCGGTGCCGGGCTGCCCGCAGGTGCAGACCGTGCGCGGTGTCGGCTACCGGCTCGGCGTACCGCCCGGCCGGCCTGCGGTGGGGCCGTGACACGATGATCCGGTGAGTGGTGCCGTCCATCCGGGGTACGCCCCACCGCCCGGCCCGTCCGCGCCGCGCCGCCGGTTGCGCTGGCTGCTGGTGGTGACGGTGGCCTGGGCGGTGCTGCTGGGTGTGCTCACCTGGTGGTCGGCGCGCAACGACGCGCCGACCGTGCGGGAGCAGCGCACCCTCGCCGAAGCCGGCCCGGTGGTGGACCGGGCCCTCGGTCGACTCGTCGTGGCGGTCGGCGACGGGGCCTGGGCGCTGACCGGGCCACAGGTCGAGCGCGGTTGCCGGATCACCCCGATGTCCGCCGGTGCGACCCTGAGCCGGGGGCTGGACGTGCTGGTGGCCGAGGGTGGCGAGCGGGCGTTGCTGGACCGGGTCGCCGACCGGCTGCCGGCCGACTGGCAGGCCGGGGTGCGCTCCGGCTCGGCGGGGCCCCGGCTGCGCGCCGACGCGGGGGGGTTCGTCACCGTGCAGGGGCGGGTCACCAGCGGCGGCCGGGTCCGGTTGACCGCCGACACCGGTTGCCGCCCGGTCGGCGCCGGCTATCCGCAACCCCCGGCTGCGTCGGCCGATCCGACGCTGGACGCCGCGCTGGCGGCCCTGGGCCGCGCGGCGCAGACCGCCCCGCAACCGGTCACCGCCCCCTGCCCGGGCGGCGGCACCGCCCGTACCGTCGCCGTCACGGCCGGGGCCGCACCGGCCGCGCTGACCGGCCTGCGCCCGTTGGCCGCCGGCCCCCCGGTGGTCGACCTCCCCGAGGTGTACGCCTACCGCAGCGGCCCGACCACCGTGCTGGCCGACGGCACCGGCGCGCAGCTGCGGCTCTCCGTCTCCACCGGCTGCCCCGCCTGACCGCCCGGCTGCCCGCCTGGTCCGGTCGACGCCCGCCCGGCTGCCCCGCCTGATCCGGTCGACCCCTGCCCGGCTGCCCCACCTGATCGGGCCGACGCCCGCCCCGCCTGATCGGACCGACGCCTGCCCCACCTGATCGGGCCGTGGCCCGCCCCGCCCGCCGGTCCGTCCGTTGCCGGGTCAGTCGCGGTGATCGTGGTCGTGCGGGGTGCGGCTGCGGCCCAGGGCGTCGACCCGACCCCACCGGCCCGGGATGTCCAGCAGCTCGACCCGGCCCATCCCCTCCGGCACCAACGGATCGATGATCAGATGCTCGCCCTGCGGTTCGAGGCCGAGGATCACCCGCAACAGCAGCAGCGGGGTGCCGGCCGACCACGCCTGCGGACTGCACGCCGTCGGGTACTGCACCGGATAGTCGGTGAGGGTGCGGTCGAAACCGGCGAACGCCTCGGGCAGCCGCCCATCGAAGTACCGCGAAGCGTTGATCATCGCCTCGCAGATCCGGCCGGCCTCCTCACGGAAGCCGTACCGGCTCAGACCCCAGGCGATGAAGGCGTTGTCGAACGGCCACACCGTGCCCACGTGGTAGCCGATCGGGTTGTAGCGGCCCTCGTCGGTGGCCAGGGTGCGGACCCCCCAACCCGAGAAGAGCCTCGGGCCGAGCAGGTGCTCGGCGACCAGGGCGGCCCGGGGCTCGTCGACGATGCCGCTCCACAGCAGGTGACCGATGTTGGAGGTGAGCGAGTCGACGTGCCGGCCGTCCGGGTCCAGGGCGAGGGCGTAGTGGTTCTTCTCGGAAATCCAGAAGTCCCGGTTGAAGCGTTCCTTGAGCGCCTTCGCCTCCCGTTCCAGCCGGTCGGCGTACTCCGGGTCGTTCCAGAACAGCCGGGCCATCCGCGCCCCGCGCCGCTTGGCGTCGTAGGCGTACCCCTGGATCTCGCAGGTGGCGCGGGGGAAGCCGGGCAGCCGGCCGTCGGCGTAGGAGATGGCATCCCAGGAGTCCTTCCAGCACTGGTTCTCCAGGCCGGTCTCCGGGTTGCGGCTGCGGTACCAGACGTAACCGGTGCCGAGCAGGTCGCCGTAGGTGTCGATCCAGTGCAGCGCGGCCCGGACCGGGGTTTCCAGTTGCTTGACCAGCGTGGCGTCCCCGGTCCAGCGCTCGTACTCGTCGAGCAGGATGACGAACAGCGGGGTCGAGTCGGCCGCACCGTAGTAGGGGGAGTGCGGCTGCTCCTCGAAGCCGGCGGTCTCGCCGTACCGCAGCTCGTGCAGGATCTTGCCGGGTTCCTCGTCGCGGAAGTCGTCGAGCCGGTAACCCTGGAGCCCGGCCAGCATCAGGATCGTCGGCGGGACCAGCTCCGGCAGGAACGGCAGCACCTGCAACGAGGTGAGCATGCTGTCCCGCCCGAAAAGGGTCATGAACCAGGGCAGACCGGCGGCGAGCAGCCGGACGCCCAACGTGATCGACTCGTACCGCAGCGCCGCCAGGTCGTGCAGACTCTGCCGGTACGCCCCGGCGAGCGGTTCGCAGTCGCAGCCGAGTTGCGGGGCCCGACCGACCAGCGCCTCCTGCTCGTCACGGATGACGGCCGGGCCGCGCGCGGCGCCCAGCGCGGTGATCGCCCGGACGTCCTCGCCCCGGGCCCCGTGGATGATCGGCGTCACGGTCACGCAGGTGCTCCACCCGGAGTGCGGCTCGACGGTGATCGACCAGGTCATCCCGCGCTCGTCGACGTGGGCGTCGGTGCTGCTGACGATCAGCGCCTCCCGGTGGAAGGCTTCGCGGCGGTAGGTCAGCCGCAGCTTGTTCTCACCGGCCTCCGCGCTGGTCCGACCCTTCTTCGGCCGCTGGTGCTTGATCTCGAACAGGTCGGCGAAGTCCGAGCCCATCTCCAGCCGCAACTGGAACCGCGCCTCCCGGCCGGAGTGGTTGAGCACGGTGAGTTCCTCGGTGAAGACGCCGCCGATGGACCGGCTGCGGATGATCGACACCTTGGCGTCGAGGTAGTGCGTCGGCTCGCCGGGGACGAGGAAGAACCGGGTCTGGTAGGAGTGCGCGTCGTCGACCGAGAGGGCGTGCAGGCGCTCCCCGTCGAGGGTGAGCAGCCAGGTGGAGAGGAACCGGGTGTCGAAGGAGAACATCCCGGTGGGAAAGTCGAACGACGGCTCGACGTCCCCGCTGCTGTCGCAGACCAGGAAGGTGTTGCCGTCGAGGATGCTCACCCGCTGCTGCATCAGGCCCGCCCGGTCTGCTCGCGGGCGGTCTCCCGGGGGTCGCGGACGCCGGGTGGGGTGGGGAAGAACTGCCGGAAGACCAGGAACAGCATCACGTTCCCGCTGAACGTGGACTCGTTGCGCAGCACCGCCGAGATGCTCTGGGCGGTGCCGGTGGCCAGCCGTTCGAAGAGGTCGGCGCTGCTGCTCCACACCGCGTCCGCCGGGCCCCGGGCCCGGTCCACCACGGCCCTGCCGGGGCTGAGCCGTACCAGCCAGTGGTCGGTGCGGTTGTCGGTGGTGAGATCGATCTGGAGGGTGCCGGTGACCGGGGCGCGCAGGATCGCCGGGGCGCGCGCCGGCAACGATGCGAAGAACTCCTCCGTCGCCTGGCTCACCCCCGAATGGTAGGCAGCAAAACGACAATTGGGTTCAGGATCGGCAGTGCGCGTACAACGGGCGAACGGTGTGGCCGAACGGTGGAGGCGGGTGCGTTCCGCAGCCGGCTGTCAGTAGACCAGCGCCTGCGCGCCCTCGGCCATCGCCTCCTCGACGAAGACGGCCGCCCCGGCGATCCGGACGCCGGGCAGCACGTCGTCCGGGCCGATGTCCCGCCGGGCGACGCACTGCGTGCAGGCGGTGACCTGCCCGGTGGCGAGGATGACGCCCAGCAGGTCGGCCAGCGGCGCGGAGTGCGGCAGGGTGAACTGCTCGGCCCGGCCGGGCACGGCGAACCAGGCGGACTCACCGGTCAGCCAGAGCGACACCGGCACCCCGGCGGCGGCGGCCGTGGCGGCCACCGTGAACGCCTGCGCGCACCGCTCCGGGGCGTCCGCTCCGGCGGTGGCCTTGACGACGAGAGTGCGGCCCATGGGACCCAGCATAGGATGACCATGATGGTTACCGAGATCGGGTTCGTCAGCCTGCTGGTCGCCGGCCTCGGCGCGCTCGCCGGTGGCCTGGTCTACCTGGCCGTACGCCTGTCGAGAGGTAAATGGTGAGCGCGAGGAGCGAGCCGGGGTTGCGAGCCCCGCAGTCGCGAACGAAGGTGGCCGGGTGAGCGCGAGGAGCGAGCCGGGGTTGCGAGCCCCGCAGTCGCGAACGAAGGAGAGCCGGTGAGCGAGAATCCCCTTCAGCCGCCGTGGTTGAACGCGCCGCCGGTCGAGGAGTACCCCTACCAGGAGAGCCATGACCTGCGGGTCGGTCCGAAGCTGCACCCGGCGCTGGACGGCCTGCTGCCGTACGTCGGGGTGTGGCGGGGTCGGGGTCGGGGCGGGTTCCCCACCATCGAGGACTTCGACTACGCCCAGGAGATCCGGATCAGCCACGACGGCCGGCCGTTCCTGTTCTACGAGTCGCGGGCGTGGCTGCTCGACGAGGAGAGCCGTCCGATCCGTCCGGCCGGGCGCGAGGTGGGCTGGTGGCGTCCGGTGCTGGATGGTGAGCGGGTCACCGACGAGTTGGAAGCGCTGATGACCACCCCGACGGGGATCATGGAGCTGCACATCGGCAAGCGCACGGGCACCCAGATCGAGTTCGCCACCGACGCGGTGGTGCGTACCGCCACGGCCAAGGAGGTGACGGCGGGCGCCCGGCTCTTCGGCATCGTGGAGGGGGCACTGCTCTACGCCCAGGAGATGGCGGGTGTGGGTCACAGCCTTTCCCCGCACCTGTCGGCCCGCCTGGTCCGGGTCGCCGGCTGACCCTCCGCCACCGGCCACCGGACTCAGCCGACCGGCGGCTGACCTCCGCCAACCCGCCGGTCGGGCCGGTCAGGCGAAGCCCAGCAGTTCCTGGAGGCGGGGGGTGTGCGGGGCGGGTGGGCGGCCGGTGCCGTCGAGGGACCTGACCTCGACCAGACCGCGTACCGAGGAGGTCAGCCAGATCCCGGCGGCGGCGTGCAGCCCGGTCGGGGTGACCATCCGTTCGGCCCGTCCCAGGCCCAGCCCGGCGGCGTGGTCGAGCAGCCAGCCGCAGGTGGTGCCGGGCAGGATGCCGGTACGCGCGGCCGGGACGGTGCAGAGCGTGTCGCCGTCCAGCCAGACGACGTTCGCGCTGGGCCCCTCCAGCACGTAGCCGTCGGTGGAGACCCAGAGCACGTCGTCGACCCCGCTGCGGGCGGCCCAGCGGCGGGCGGCGCTGTTGGTCGCGTACGAGATCGACTTGATGCCCGCCGGGAGCCAGGACAGTTCGGGGCGGGCGGTCGCCGGCACCCCGAGGGGCAGGGTGGCGACGGTGACCCCGACGTCGCGGAGCCGTTTCGCGGCGGCCGGCACCTCGGTCAGGGTGGCGTACACGGTGGGCAGCCCACCCCCCTCGGGCCCCCGCGTGCAGACCAGGCGCAATGCGCCCTCGACCTCGGTGGGCCAGCCGGCGGCGATGCCGTCCAACAGTTCCACAAGCGCCCCGTCCGGGGGCAGCGGGAGTTCCAGGGCGGCGGCCCCGGCCCGCAGTCGGGCCAGATGGGCGGTACGCAACCAGGGGTTTCCGCCGCGCAGGTGCATGGTCTCGAACAGCCCGTCCCCGCGCAGCACACCCAGGTCGTTCCCGCGTAGCACCGGCTCCGTCGCGGGGACGACGCCCCGACCGAGCACGGCGACCCTCGATGCCACCATGACCGCCGAGCCTAACGGCGTGACCCGTCGCACCCCCGAGCCCGGTGACGTGACCCGCCCGGCGGCCCGGTGGCGGGCGGGCGGTGACCGGCGCGGGCCGAACTATGATCGGACGGTGTCCGAATCCTCCCTGGCGGAAATGCTCCGCTCGCGTGGGCTGCGACTGACGGCGCAGCGGCAACTGGTCCTGCAGGCCGTGCTCGACCTGGGGCACGCCACACCCGAGCAGGTGCACACGGCGGTCCGGGAGGTCGCCGCCGGGGTCAACATCACCACCATCTACCGGACGTTGGAGCTGCTGGAACGGCTCGGCCTGGTGACCCACACCCACCTGTCGCACGGCTCGCCGACCTATCACGCGGCGGGTGAGCACCAGCACATCCACCTGGTCTGCCGGGAGTGCGGCGCGGTCGACGAGATCGACCCGGAGCTGATGCGCCCGCTGGCCGACCGGCTCGCCACCGAGCGGAACTTCCAGGTGGACATCGGGCACGTGGCGCTCTTCGGCGTCTGCGGCAACTGTGAGGACGGGGAACCAACATGATCGACATCGCGGGAGCGGTGGCCGTCGAGGCGATCGACGAGGCCAGCCGGGACCAGCCGGACGCCGGGCACCGGGCGGCCGGGGTGCGGGGCGTCGCCGCGCACTACGGCGACCCGATGCGCGAGCAGCGCACCCTGGCCACCGGGGTCGGCCTGGTGGACCGCTCGCACCGGGGTGTCGTCGCCGTCACCGGCCCGGAGCGGATCGGTTGGCTGCACACCCTGACCAGCCAGCACCTCGCCGCGCTCGGCCCCGGCCAGGGCACCGAGCTGCTGGTGCTCAGCCCGCACGGGCACGTCGAGCAGCACGCCATGGTCGCCGAGGACGGCACGACCACCTGGCTGGACACCGAGCCGGGGATGACCGCCGACCTGCTGACGTACCTGGAGAAGATGCGGTTCTTCAGCCAGGTCGAGCCGCGCGACGTCACCGCCGGCCACGCGCTGCTTTCGCTGGTCGGGCCGCAGGCCACCGAGGCCGTCGCCACGCTGGGCGTCACCGGCCTGACCGCCCCCGAGGTGCTCGCGGTGCCGGGTCCGAAGTTCCGCTCCGGCGAGCTGCCCCCCCGCCCCACCGTCTCGTACGACGTCCAGCCGCTGACCGGTGGTGGCTGGGCCCGTCGGGTCCCGCTGGGGGTGGACCTGCTGGTGCCCCGGCCCGCCCTGGACGAGGTCGTCGCCGCGCTGCGCGAGCACGGCGTCCCCCCGGCCGGCCTGTGGGCGTACGAGGCGGTGCGGGTGGCCGCCCGACGGGCCCGGGTCGGGGTGGACACCGACCACCGGACGATCCCCGCCGAGGCGGGCCTGATCGCCCCGGCGGTGCACCTGGACAAGGGCTGCTACCGGGGGCAGGAGACCGTCGCCCGGGTGCACAACCTGGGCCGGCCGCCGCGTCGGCTCGTCCTGCTGCACCTGGACGGGGTGACCACCGACCAGCTGCCGGCGTCCGGCACCCCGGTCACCCTGGACGGCCGGACGGTCGGCTTCGTCGGCACCGCCGTGCACCACTACGAGCTGGGTCAGGTCGCGCTCGCCGTGGTCAAACGCAACCTCGCCGACGACGCCCGGCTGTCGGTGGGCGACACCGCCGCGGCCATCGACCCGGAGTAGCCCGTCCCGGCCGGTGGGTGGCGCTTTCCGGCATGGTCCGGGCGGTGGGTCCGTGCTTCCCGGCGTCGCCCGGGCGGTGGGTCCGTGCTTCCCGGCGTGGCCCGGGCGGTGGGTCCGTGCTTCCCGGCGTCGCCCGGGCGGTGGGTTCGCCTCCGGTTGTGCTCGTCGGCGAAGTAAGGATGCCTACCGCTAGCCGATTCGGCGGGAATTTCTTCGCGTCTCTCTCTCCTGATGTGCGGTTCTTCCTGTCGGGCCGGCCTGCGGCGTCGACCGGGGGCGGCCGGGGCGGCTACCATCGCCGGCATGACGACAGGGACGTTGATCACGGTTGCCCCGACGGGCGCGGAGTCGGCCAAGGAGCAGGTGCCGGCGCTGCCGGTGACCCTCGACGAGTTG
Source organism: Micromonospora sp. NPDC049257 (assembly GCF_040678915.1). Taxonomy (NCBI): domain Bacteria; kingdom Bacillati; phylum Actinomycetota; class Actinomycetes; order Micromonosporales; family Micromonosporaceae; genus Micromonospora; species Micromonospora sp. NPDC049257. Next base: position 61,216 of record NZ_JBFAQU010000005.1, on the reverse strand, counting down.
CTGCTCACCGCCAAGGAGTGCGAGGCGCTCGGCGCTTCCGTGATCCACGTCCACATCCGCGACGACCAGGCCCGGCCCACCCTCGACCAGGGGCGGCTGCGGGAGACCGTGGCGGCGCTGCGGGAGAGCACCGACCTGATCGTGCAGCTCTCCTCGGGTGGGGCGGTGACCGATCCGGAGGCCGACCGGCTGGCCGTGCTGGACGCCGCGCCGGACATGGCCTCCTGCACCATGGGCACGGTCAACTTCGGCGACGACGTCTTCCTCAACCGGTGGGAGTTCATCGTCGACCTGCACACCCGGATGCAGGAGCGCAGCATCCTCCCCGAGTACGAGATCTTCGACCTCGGTCACCTCACCGCCCTGCAACGCCTGCTGGACCGGCACGGCCTGCCGTACGGCGGGCACGTGCACGTCGACTTCGTGATGGGGGTGCCGGGCGGGATGCCGGGCACCACCGCCACCCTGGTCGCCGCCCAGCAGATGCTGCGTGACCTGCCGGCGGGCACCACCTTCTCGGCCACCGGCGTCGGTCGCAGCACCATCGCGGTGCTGCTGGCTTCGCTCTCCACCGGCGGTCACCTGCGGGTCGGTATGGAGGACACCGTGACGTACGCCAAGGGTCGCCCGGTGGAGTCCAACATGCAGCTGGTGGCCCGCGCGGTCGGGTTCGCGCAGCTCGCCCAGCGCCCCCCGCTGACCACCACCGAAGCCCGTCAGTTGCTGTTCCGCTAGCCCGCCCGGCGGGCCGGACCGGTCCGGCCGGTGCTGCGGTTCCGGGTCGGGGCCCGCCGTGGGCCCGGCCGGGGCAGGTCCGCCCGGTAAGCCGCGCCTGCCCCGGCACTCCTGTACGCCGGTGGTCGACGTCGCAGGTCACCCGGGTGTCGGGGTGCCGGCCCCCGTCGGTACCTTCGCCAGGTGTCCAAGACGTACGAGGGTGGCGAGCCGCTCGCCGAGGTGGTCCGGTCCGGGTTCGTGGAGGGTGTGCACCGGGGCTCGGTGGTGGTGCTCGACGCCGCCGGTGCGCCGGTGGCCGGTGCCGGGAACGGCGTCCCGCCGATCTTTCCCCGCTCGGCCAGCAAGCCGTTGCAGGCGCTCGGGATGCTCCGGGCCGGGCTCGCGGTGACCGACCCCGCCGACGTCGCGGTGGTCTCGGCCAGCCACGCCGGTGAGGAGTTCCACCTGGCCCGGGTCGCGGCGCTGCTGGGCTCCGCGGGCCTGGACCCGGGGGCCCTGCACTGCCCGCCCGACCTGCCGTTCGGCGAGGCGGCCCGGGAGGCCGTGCTGCGGGCCGGTGGTGGCCCGAGCCGGTTGGCGATGAACTGCTCCGGTAAGCACGCCGGGATGCTGCTGACCTGCCTGGCGGCCGGCTGGCCGGTGGACGGGTACTGGCGGCCGGAGCACCCGTTGCAGCAGCGGCTGACCGCCACGATCGAGGAGTTCACCGGCGAGCCGGCGGCGGCGGTCGGCGTGGACGGTTGTGGTGCGCCCGTGCTGGCGGTCTCGCTGACCGGGCTGGCCCGGGCCTACCTGCGGCTGGTGGCCGCCGAGCCCGGCTCCCCGGAGCGCACGGTGGCGGACGCGATGCGGGCGTACCCGGAGGTGGTCGGCGGCACCGTGGCGGACGACACCCGCCTGATGCGCGGCGTACCCGGAATGCTGGCCAAGATCGGCGCGGAGGGGGTGATCGCGGCGGCGCTGCCCGGCGTCGGCGCGGTCACCCTCAAGATCGACGACGGTGCCACCCGCGCCCGGATGCCGGTGCTGGTCTCCGCGCTGCGCCGGCTCGGTGTGCGGGCCCCCGTCCTCACCGAGTACGCGGAGGTTCCCCTGCTCGGCGGTGCTCTTCCGGTCGGTGGAGTGCGTCCCGTCTGGTGAGCTGCGGGCGATCCGTGGCCGGGCCGCACCAGGGTGCGGGACGGGCCCGGGGTGCGGGGCCGGTCAGGGCAGGAAGGCGCGGAGGGCCTCGGCCACCTCGGTGGGGCGTTCCACCGGGATCAGGTGCGCGGCCTCGGGGATGTCGGGCAGGCGGACGGCCCGGGGGGCCTCGGCGGCGATCCGGTCGGCCAGCCGGATGATGTCCGGGATGTCGACGGCACCGGCGGTGACGAGGACCGGCAGGTCCAACTCGTCGAGGCGGCCGATGGCGGGCGGGTCGAGGTCGACGACGTCGACCGCGCTCAACGCCTGCTCGGCGGCGAGGGCCCGCCGGTCCGACTCCTCGGCGAAGGCGATGAGCGCCGGGTCGAGATCCTCCGGACGGCGGTGCGGGCCGACCACCCAGAACCGGACCTCACCGGCCGCGCTCGCCGCCAGGTCCTCCTCGTCGACCTCACCGACCAGCCGGTCCCACAACTCCTCGGTGTCCGGCGACCACTCGTGCCCGGAGACGGCGGTGCCGAACAGCGCCAGGGCCGACACCCGCTGCGGGTACGCCAGCGCGGTGTCGATCGCCACCGCCCCGCCGAAGGAGCAGCCGACCAGGGCGGCCCGGTCGATGTCGAGCGCGTCCAGCACCGCCACCACGTCGTCGCGGTGGGCGAAGGACTCCGGCGGCAGCGCCGAGTCCCCATAGCCGCGCAGGTCCAGCGCGATCGTCCGGTGCCGGTCGGCGAGGGCGGCGCACACCTCGCGCCACATCCGCCGATCGGCGATGCCCGCGTGCAGCAGGAGCACCGGCGTGCCGGTGCCGACCTCGTCGTAGCCGAGGGTGGTGCCGTTGACAGCGATCTGTTGGGTCACGCCGTGCAAGTTACGACCGGACATCCCGGGCCGCAACGTACTTTGCCTCCTGTTACCTTGCTAACTCTGGCTAGCGTTTTGCTTGCTGGAGCTAGCAGCGCGGACTACCGTTGGGGTATGGCCGCACCCAAGGATCTACCCGACGTCGGCGGATTCATCCGTGACCTGCGGCGGAACGCCAAGATCTCGCTCCGCCAGCTCGCCGAGCAGGCCGGCGTGAGCAACCCCTACCTCAGTCAGATCGAGCGGGGCCTGCGCAAGCCCAGCGCCGAGGTGCTCCAGCAGCTCGCCAGCGCGCTGCGGGTCTCCACCCCGGCGATGTACCTGCGGGCCGGGCTGCTCGACGACAAGGAGGGTCAGGGAGTGCTCGCCGCCATCGCGGTCGACCCCGACCTGACCATGGCGCAGAAACAGTCGCTCAGCCAGATATACGAGACCTTCCGGCGGGAGAACACCCGGCTGTCCGAGGCCACCGCCGACCAGTCCGCCCCGGCGGAACCCGGCACGGACGAGCCGGCCGGCACGAACCGCCCCGGCACCGACCAGACGGTCCCCGATGGGGTCGCCGGCACGGATCAACCGGTCGTCACCGATCGGACCGCCGCCGCGGTGGACCGCCCGGACGCCGGCCCCGGACCGGCCGCGCCGACCTCCGCGTACGCCGTACCGACGCCGACCGGGCCGACGGAGGCGGCGGCCACGGTGACGCCGGCCGCCACCGGACCGGTCACCCCGGAGGGCACCCCGACCGAGGCCGTCCTCGAATCGGTCGCCGTCACCGAGGCGGGCACCGCCCCCGCCCCCGCGACCGGTGAGACGCGCACCGCACCCACCACCGGTGGGGTGGGGACCCCACCGGCGACCGGTGAGACGCGCACCGCGCCCACCGCCAGCGGGACGCGCACCGCGCCCGCCGCCGGCACCCATGACGGCACGGCGGATGCCGCGCCCACGACCAGCAACGACAAGGCCGCCGGAGCGGCCGAGGAGGAGTTGTCATGACCCAGCCGAAGACCAACCGCATTCCGGCCCCCGTCTACGCCGCCGCCGGTGCCGGGGAACTGGCCATCCAGCAGCTGCGCAAGCTGCCGACCGTGGTGAGCGAGCTGGGCAACCGGGTCGTCGCCGACGGCACCAAGGTCGCCGCCGAGTGGGGCGGCAAGGCCGTCGTGACCGGGTTCGAGCTGCGCCAGAAGGCCACCGAGACCTTCCGTACCGCCAACCTGACCGCCACCGGCCTGCGCGAGAAGGCCACGCCCACCGAGCTGAACCTGGACAAGCTCCGCGCCGAGCTGGACCTGGACAAGCTCCGCGCCGAGCTGGACCTGGACAAGCTCCGCGCCGAGCTGGACCTCGACAAGCTGCGCGGTGCCGCCACCCGCAACGCCGCCGTGGTGCTCGCCGGGGCGCAGGCGGCCCAGGAACGGGCACTGGCCGCGTACGGCGCGTTGATCGCCCGGGGTGAGCGGGTGGTCGGTGCCGGGGTGCTGGAGGCCGCCGAGACCGTCAACGCCGACATCGAGGCGACCGACGCCACCGTCCCGGCCGGGGCGCAGGCCGGGACCGACCAGCACCGCACCCCGACCCCGGCTGCCGTGGCGCAGGCCGACACGGACCACCCGCCGACCCCGGCGGACGTGGCGCAGGTCGTCGAGGCCAAGCCGGCCGCAGCCAAGGTCACCCGGTCCCGGGCCACCAAGGCCGCGACCAAGCCGGCCGCGACCAAGGCCGCCGCCAAGCCCGTCGCCACCGACCCGACAGCGAAGCAGCCGAAGACCACGAAGCGGACCCGCCCGGCCGCCGAGTGACCGTCGCCGACACCGGCCCCGGGGGCGTCCTGACGGACGTTTCCGGGGCCGTCGGCATATGCTGGCCGGCATGGCCATCGCCGCGCCGATCTTCGTGTTCCACCTCGTCTACGTGATCGATCTGATCCTGCTCGTGTTCGCCCTGGCTGTGCAGGGCATCTCGCTGGTGCACGCGTTCACCCAGCGCTCGGACGCCTTCCCGGCCATCGGCACCCTCCCCAAGGGCGGCTGGATCGCCATCCTGGCCGTCTGCATGCTGCTCACCCTGCTTGGTTTCGGCGCGCTGAGCATCTTCGGGCTGATCGGCATCGCGGCCGGCCTGATCTACCTGCTGGACGTCCGGGTCGGGCTGCGTGACCTGCACGACGGCAAAGGGTTCTGGTGAGGGGTTTCCGCTGGCCGCCACCGCCGGACGGCGGACCCCGCACCTGGGGGCCCGGGCCCGGCGCACCGCGTACCGGGCGACCCGCCCTGCCGGAACCGGAGACCGAGCTGGTCGCCACCCCGCACGACGTACAGCTGGAACGGCTGGTCACCGGCGTCGGTGACCCGGTCACCGTGTTTGCCCACGGATTCGGCAACGGCATCGCCACCACCCGCCCGTTCGGCAGCGCCGTCACCGGCCGACGGGTCTTCTTCCAGTTCCGGGGGCACGGCCGCTCCGACGCCCCGCCCGGCCCGTGGAGCTACCTCGACCTGGCCCGCGACCTGCGGGCGGTGGCGGACCTCAGCGGCGCCACTCGGGCGTTCGGCGCCAGCCTCGGCGCGGGCGCGCTCTGCCGGCTGCTCGTCGAGAGCCCGGACCGGTTCGAGAAACTGGTCTTCCTGCTGCCCGCCGTCCTCGACCGGCCACGTGGCCCGGTCGCCCGGCAACGACTGGCCGACCTGCTCGACGCGGTCGCCGGGGGCGACGCCTCGGCCGTGGCGGACGTGGTCGCCCTGGAACTGCCGCCGTCGGTCCGCAACACCCCGGCCGGTTGGGCCTACCTGCGTCAGCGACTCGACCAGCTGCTGCGGGACGGGCTCGCCGCCGGTCTGTCCGACCTGCCGGAGCAGTCCCCGCTGGCCGACCTCGCCGCCCTGGCCGGGGTGACCGCACCGGCCCTGGTGATCGGCTGCGTCGGCGACGACCTGCACCCCACCCACATCGCCGCCGAGCTGGCCGACGCGTTGCCGCAGGCGACACTGCACGTCTACGACCGTCCCGGGTTCGCCTGGACCGACCGCGCCGACCTGCGGGACCGGATCTCCACCTTCCTCAACGACTAGGCCCCGGGCCGGGCCCGGGACGCGTTCTGTCCGCCCGTGGCCTCCGCCCGGTCGGGATCCGGCGGACCGTCGGATCCGAGCTGGCAGTCCGGTGTGGACGGATGTCCCCGGTGCCGGCCCCGGCACTCGTTCCAGGCGTTCGCCCGCCTCCGGCCCGCCTGCCCCGCCCCGGCCCGCCTGCCCCGCCCCGGCCCGCCCGCCCCGGCTCGGCTGCCCCCGGCCCGGCTGCCCCCGGCTCGGCCTGCCGCCTGTGCGGCCCCGCCTGCCGCCGTTGCCGTCCGTCTGCCCGGACCGGTAGGCCCGCGATCGCCCCGCCACCACTCCGCTACTCCGCTCGTGTTGACGTCAAATCACTGTAGTTATAGGCTATAACTAAAGCGAGCTGATCTCATTCATGGAGGAGTCATCATGAACCGCAGGTCCACCGTCACCCTCACCGCGCTCCTGATCGCCGGTGGCGTGCTGACCGGCAGCAGCGTTCCCGCGCTGGCTGGCGGCACCGCCACCACCCACACGCGGCCCGACGGGCCCGACGACACCCGCCGGACGCAGCAGCAGGTGACCCGCGACTGGGTCCAGCTCTGGAACGGCGACTACGCGCTGGCCGAGCACCTCATCGCGCCGGACGTCCGGGTCCGGGCCGCGCTGCTCGACGGCGGCGACGGCAGTGCCGTGCACGGCCCGGCCGGCATGGTCGACCTGATCGGCCAGATCCGGGGAGCCTTCCCCGACCTGCGCTTCACCGTCGAGGTCGGCCCGATCATCGACGGCAGCCACGTGGTCGTGCGGTGGGTCGCCGACGGCACGTACGGCGGAGGATTCCCCGGGGCGACAGCCGCGCCCGGCACCACGGTCCGCTTCACGGGCACCGACACGCTGCGGACGAGGCACGGCCTGATCACCGACTACTGGCTCAACGCCGACACCCTGCTGCTCACCACCCAGCTCGGGGTGGAAGCAGTCTGATCGCCTCGTCGCGGGCCCGGCACGGACCCCGGCAACGGCTGCCGTGGGTCAGTCAGGCGGCGGCAGGTGGGCGGCGCGGACGGCACGCAGCCAGCGTTCCACCGTCGCCTCGTCGGGCCGGTCGGGCAGCGGGGTGCGGAGCCGGTCGAAGTCCCGTTCCGCCTCGGCGACCAGCGCTTCCGCCTCGGTGAGCGCGCCGCCCGCGACCCGCTCACCGAACGCCCGGAACCACGCCGGGTCCGCCAGCCGGATCTCCAGCACGCCGGTGGCGTAGAGGGTCCGCCCCTGGTGCAGCAGCCGGGCCAGGTGCCGGGCGTGCTTGGCCGAGCGGCGCCGGCCGCCCACCGTCGAGTCGCGGGTGGTCAGCTTGCGGAACTGCTGGCTCGCGTAGCCGAGGTAGGCGTCGCGGACACGCGGTGCGCTGAGGAACGCCGACCGGATGGCGATCAGGCGGTCACCGAGCTCCGTACGGGTCTCGTAGCAGTCGTCGGGCAGCCAGATCAGCTCGGTGGCCGTCGGGTTGCCGCTCAACGCCAGCCGGGCGTACTTGCCGGCCTCGTGCAGGGTGACGTCCGGGTCGGTGGTGACCACCGACTCCCGGGGCGGCCGCAGGCCGTGGAAGGCCACCGTCGGGGCGGCGAAGACGCCGATCCGGTCCACGTCGGAGCCGGGGCCGGCCAGCCCGTAGGCGACCGAGCCGACGATCCCGGAGAGCAGCAGGTGCATGCCGGGAGCATGCCGGACCGAACCGCTCCGCGAAACCGGACTTCGGTTGTCAGGTATCACTGCCACCCTCGACGGTATGACGACGACACCGTTGGAAGGAAAGGTCGCGCTGGTGGCCGGCGCGACCCGGGGCGCGGGCCGGCAGATCGCGGTCCAGCTCGGCGCGGCCGGGGCGACGGTCTACGCCACCGGCCGCAGCAGCCGGGCCGGCCGCTCCGAGCTGGACCGCGCCGAGACCATCGAGGAGACCGCCGAGCTGGTCACCGCCGCCGGAGGCACCGGCATCGCGGTCCGGGTCGACCACCTGGTGCCCGAGCAGGTACGCGACCTGGTGGCCCGGATCGACACCGAACAGGGCCGGCTCGACGTGCTGGTCAACGACGTGTGGGGCGCCGACCCGCTGATCACCTGGGAGAAGCCGGTCTGGGAGCAGCCGCTGGACGCCGGGTTCCGCACCCTGCGGCTGGCGGTGGACACCCACATCGTCACCAGCCACTTCGCGCTGCCGCTGCTGATCCGCCGCCCCGGCGGCCTGGTCGTCGAGATCGGCGACGGCACCCGGGCGTACAACGACACGCACTACCGGCTGTCCGTCTTCTACGACCTGGCGAAGGTGTCGGTGACCCGGCTCGCGTACAGCTGGGGGCACGAGCTGGCGCCGCACGGGTGCACCGCCGTGGCGCTCACCCCCGGCTGGATCCGCTCCGAGGCGATGCTGGAACACTTCGGGGTGACCGAGCAGACCTGGCGCGACGGCGCGGCGACGGACCCGCACTTCCTCATCTCGGAAACCCCGGCCTTCGTCGGGCGGGCGGTCGCCGCACTGGCCGCCGACGAGGACCGGGCCCGCTGGAACCAGGCGTCCGTCTCGGCCGGCGAACTGGCCCGGGTGTACGGCTTCACCGACCTCGACGGCAGCCGGCCGGACGCCTTCCGCTACCTCACCGAGGTGGTCGAGACGGACCGGCCCGCCGACGTCACCGGCTACCGCTGACGGCTCGTCGGCCCGGTCGCCGTCAGCGGGTCGGGTGGTCCGGGCCGACGCCGTAGCGGGCGGCCGAGCGGGCCGCCGCGTCGGCGAGCAGGGCACGCAGCTGCGGTGGGTCGAGCACCTCCACCTCGGGGCCGAGGCCGAGCAGTTGCGGGTACGCCACCTCGACGGACTCGACGGGCAGCTCGGTCACCACCCAACCCTGCCCGTCGGGTGTGCCGGCGGCGGCCACTGCCTCGTCGTACGCGAAGGGGGTGTCGGCGAGGAAGCGGAGCTGGCGCAGACCGGCGGGGCTGAGCCGCACGGTGACCCGTGCGGCGAGCATGTCCCGCAGGAACGCCTCGGCCTGCTCCCGCCAGTAGCCGCCCAGGTCGAAGCCGTCGTCCCGGGTGAAGGTCGCCGGGTCGGCGACGACGTCGAGCACCCGGTCCACCCGGTAGGTGCGCATCGTGTCGTCGACCCGGCCCACGAGATACCAGGTGCCGCTCTTGAGCACCAGCCCGTACGCCTCGACCCGGCGGGTCACCTCCCGGTCGCCGCGCCGGTACCGCAGGGCGACCACCCCGTCCCGCCACACCGCCCGGGCCAGTTCGGTCAGCCAGCGCGGCGGGGTGGACTCGCGGAACCAGCCCGGGACGTCCAGGTGGAACCGCTGGCCGGTACGGGCCGGGGCGTCACGCAGGCCCGGTGGCAACGCGGCGAGCATCTTCAGCTCGGCGGACGCCACCGCGTCGGCCAGTCCCAGGTCACCGGCGGGGCCGGGCAGTCCGGTGAGGAAGAGCGCCTCCGCCTCGTCCCGGGTCAGCCCGGTCAGCCGGGTCCGGTAGCCGCCGAGCAGCCGGTAACCCCCGGCCCGCCCCCGGTCGGCATAGACCGGCACCCCGGCGGCGGAGAGCGCCACCACGTCCCGGTAGACGGTCCGCTCGGAAACCTCCAGCTCACGGGCGAGTTCGGCGGCGGTCATCGTCTCGCGGGACTGCAACAGCAGCACCAGGGAGATCAACCGGGCGGCGCGCACCCCCGTATCCTGCCGGCCCGACCCGTCGGGCGGTGCCGTCGGGTGCCCGGTGGCGGTGGCCCCCGGCCAGTAGGCTCTGCGGTCGTGAACGGACCCCGTACCCTCGCCGCGCCGGTCACCGGTGCCACCCGCCGCTTCTTCGGCGGCGTGGGCCTGCTCGTGCGTGGCCTCGGCCTGTATGTCCGCAGCCCGGGGCTGATGCTGCTCGGCGTGGTGCCGGCGCTGTTGTCCGCCGCGCTCTTCGTCACCGCGTTCGCCACCCTGGTCTACTTCGTGGACGAGCTGGCGGCGTGGGTGACCCCGTTCGCCGACGACTGGTCGGACACCCCGCGCAGCCTGGTCCGGGTGATCGCCGGGTTGGCCTTCCTCGGGTTGGGCGGGCTGCTCACCGTGGTCGGCTTCACCGCGGTCACCCTGGTCATCGGGGACCCGTTCTACGAGAAGATCTCCGAGCGGGTGGAGGACCGGCTCGGCGGCACCCCGGGCGCGGTGGAGGTGCCGTTCGGGGCGTCGCTGCGGCGCAGCATCGTCGACTCGCTGCGGCTGGTCGGGCTCTCGGTGCTGTTCGGCATTCCGCTCTTCGCGGCCGGGTTCATCCCGGTGGTCGGGCAGACCGTGGTGCCGGTGGTCGGCGCGGCGGTGGGCGGCTGGCTGCTCGCCGTGGAGTTGGTCGGTGCGCCGTTCTCCCGGCGCGGGCTGCGGCTGCCGGACCGGCGGGCCAGGCTGAAGGCGGACCGGGCCACCTCGCTCGGTTTCGGTGTGGCGGTCTTCCTGTGCTTCCTGATCCCGCTGGGTGCGGTGCTGGTGATGCCGGCCGCCGTCGCCGGGGCCGCGCTGCTCGCCCGCCGCTCGCTGGGCCAGCACATCGAGGAGAGCCGAGCCGGCGGCCGGCCGACGGCGTGACCATGGCGGCCCGCCGGTCGTGGTCGGGCCTCTCAGCGCAGCTCGCGCAGGCAGGACCAGGCGGTGGCCACCGGCCGGTAGCCGAGGCGGGTGTTGACCGCCAGCATCGGCGCGTTGGCCTCGTCGTTGGAGGTGTAGGCCGTGCGTACTCCGCGACCGGCGGCCCGGTGCAGCGCGACCTGCTTGGTCAGTCGGGCCAGCCCCCGACCCCGGTATTCCGGCCGGGTCGCGGTGAAGTCGGACCACATCCGGTCGCCGTCCCGCTTGACCAGGCTGAGCGCGACCAACGTGCCGTCGACCTCGGCGACCGTGCTGGCGTCCCGGTCCAATCCCGGGTTCTCCCAACACTCGGAGCGCCAGTGGGAGTAGCTGATCGCGTCCACCGGCACGTCGCCCGGCTCGCTCGTCGAGGCGACGGCGTCGAGGAGGTAGACCTGGTACGGATCGATCCCGGCGAGCGGGAGCAGCCGTACCCCGGCGGGCGGCTCGGGCATCGGTGGGGCCGGGTGCAGGTCGAGCGCCGAGTAGCGCAGCTCCCGGCTGGGGGCGAACCCGTGCCGGCGGGCGTACGGCAGCGAGTCGGTCTGCGCCCAGGTCCGCACCCGGCGGATCCGGAGGGATTCCAGGTGGGCCAGCGCGGCGGCGAGCAGTGCGGTGCCGGTGCCCCGGCCCCGGTGCTCCGGATGCACGTGCAGGATGGAGATGTCCCCGAAGTCCGGCACGGAGGTCTGCGTGTTCCGGTACGCCGAGGCCCAGCCGACGAGTTGGCCGTCCGCCTCGGCCACCCAGGCCGCCCACTTCTCCTCGGGTGGTGGCTGGGCGATCATCTGCCGGGTCGACGCGATGCCCCGCACCAGGTACGGATGGACCAGGGACCGCAGCGCCACCACCCCGGGCGCGTCGTCGGGCTGGGCGGTGCGGATGCGCCACCCCACCCCCGGTTGGCCGGTGGACCGCGCGGTGTGGTCGCGGGCGGGCGGCAACTGGTGCCGGCGCTGCCGCTCGGTGCTGGTCGGCACGGGCTGCGGTGCAACGGCGTCAGGCATGCCCGCGAGCGTAGGCACCGGCCGGAGTCCACAGCCACACCTTTTCCCCAACCGCCATGCCGATGACTCTGGGTAACGCCTCTCTCTGGTTGCGACTTTCCCACTCTCCGTAATCCACGGTCGACCCCTGCCCTATCACCCTCGCCCCCTTTGCTCTGCTGCCATGGAGGCGACAGGCATTTGAGCTGCTAATGCACATTTATGGCTCGGGCGGATGTGGCGTCAAGTCGGTCACCCTCGGTGCCTGTCGCGTGGATGGCAGCAGAGCAAAGGGGGTGAACCTGGGTGGGGTGGGGTCGACGAAATGTTGCTGAGGGTGACGGTCGCGGTCGACGTTCAGCCGTCGCGTGTGGGTGCCCGGTGGGCAGGGGCGGCCCGGCTCACGTGGCCGGGGCGTGCGGCCAGGCCGGAAACCGGGCGGGGCAGGCCGGTGCAGGGGTCAGGCGGACTGTCGGATCACCAGCTCCGTCGGCAACACCACCGCCCGCTCCACCTCCGCACCGTCGGCGAGGGCCAGCAGCAGCCGGGTCATCTTCCGGCCCAACTCGACGATCGGCTGCCGCACGGTGGTCAGCGGCGGCTCGGTGTAGGCAGCCGTCTCGATGTCGTCGAAACCGATCACCGCGACGTCCTCCGGTACCCGCCGGCCCGCCTCGTGCAACGCCCGCAGGGCGGCGTGCGCCATCAGGTCGGAGGCGGCGAAGACCGCATCCAGATCGGGGTACGCGGCGAGCAGCCGACGCATCGCGATGGTCCCCGACTCGCGGGTGAAGTCGCCGTACTCGATCATCTGGGGCAGGCCGGCGGCGACCACGGTGTCCCGGTAGCCGGCGAGCCGTTCGATGCCGGCGACCATGTCCTGCGGGCCGGCGATGGTGGCGATCCGGCGGCGACCGTTGTCGATCAGGTAACGGGTCGCCGCGGCCACCCCGCCGATGTGGTCCACGTCGATGTACGGCACGTCGGCCGCGTCCAGCGGTCGGCCGCTGCACACGACCGGTATCCCCAGCCGGGCGAGCCGGCCGGGCAGTGGGTCCTCCCCGTGCAGCGAGGCGAAGAGCACCCCGTCGACGTGCCGGCCGGTGGTGTACCGGGTGACCCGGTCGTGCCCGGCGGGCGAGCCGGCCAGCATCAGCACCAGCTGCTTGTCGGCGGCCTCCAACTCCTGGGCCGCACCCCGGATGAGCCCGGGGAAGACCTGGTCGTCGGAGAAGACCCGGGTGGCGGCCTCCGGCAGCACCAGGGCGATCGAGTCGGTCCGCTGGGTGACCAGGCTGCGGGCGGCCAGGTTCGGCACGTACCCCAGCTCGGCCACCGCCCGACGGACCGCCTCCTGGATCGGCTCGGCGACCGTGGTGGAGCCGTTCACCACCCGGGACACCGTCGCCCGGGACACGCCGGCCTGCCGGGCGACCTCCTCCAGGGTGGGCCGCTGTGCCGCCGTCATACCCGTTACCACCGCCTCGTCACAGCCCGTTCCGGGAGATCACCTCCTGGTACCACCGGGCGCTCGACTTCGGCGTGCGCCGCTGGTTCAGGTAGTCGACGTGGACGATCCCGAACCGCTTCCGATAGCCCTCGGCCCACTCGAAGTTGTCCAGCAACGACCATACGAGATAGCCGCGCAGGTCGACGCCGCGGGAGATGGCCTCGTGCGCGGCCCGCAGATGCCCGTCAAGGTAGGAGATCCGGTCGGTGTCGTCGATCCGGCCCGATCCGTCGGCGTCGTGGCCGGCACTGTCGTCCGGGAACGCGCCGCCGTTCTCCGTGATCATCAGTGGCAGCCCGGGATAGTCGGTGCCGATCCGCACCAGCAGCCGGGTCAGCCCGGCCGGCTCGATCTGCCAGCCCATGTCGGACACCGGCCCGCTGGCCGGCAGGAACTCCACCGCCCCCTCGGTGCCCGGGTAGGCGCTGCTGCCGCCCCCGTCCGGGCGTCCCGCGACATAGGTCGGTGCGTAGTAGTTGATCCCGAGCAGGTCCAGCGGCGCCGCGATGATCTTTTCGTCGCCGGGCCGGATGAACGTGGGCTCCACCATCCGGGCGACGTGTTCGAGCACGTCGGCGGGGTAGCCGGCCCCGGTCAGCGGGTCCAGGAAGATCCGGTTCTGGAGGCCGTCGACGAGACGTACCGCGGCGGCGTCGGCGGCGCTGTCCGGGTCGGCCGGTGCGACGTCCGCCGGGTTGAGGGTGATCCCGACCGTCTGCGCGCCCGCCGACCGCAGCGCCCGCGCCGCCAGGCCGTGCCCCAGCAACAGATGGTGTACGGCCCGGAACGCCGCCCCCGCGTCCTGCTCACCGGGGGCGTGCACCCCGTTGCCGTACCCGAGGTACGCCGAGCACCACGGTTCGTTGAGCGTCGTCCAGGTGCGGATGCGGTCACCGAGCCGGGCGTGCACGGCCAGGGCGTAGTCGGCGAAGTGTTCGGCGGTCTCCCGGCTGGTCCAACCGCCCCGGTCCTGCAAACCCTGGGGCAGGTCCCAGTGGTAGAGCGTGACGATCGGGTCGATGCCCCGGTCGAGCAGCGCGTCGGTCAACCGGTCGTAGAAGTCCAGGCCGCGCGGGTTGACCGGGCCGGTGCCGTCCGGCCTGATCCGGGGCCAGGCCACCGAGAACCGGTACGCGGCCAGGCCCAGCTCGGCCATCAGCGCCACGTCGTCGGCGTACCGGTGGTAGTGGTCGCAGGCGACGTCACCGGTGTGCCCGGCGAACACCTTGCCCGGCGTACGGCTGAAGGTGTCCCAGATCGACTCGCCGCGACCGTCGTCCCGGGCCGCGCCCTCGATCTGGTATGCGGCGGTCGCCGCGCCCCACACGAAGCCCTCCGGAAATCGAACCTCATTCACGCGGCTACCTCCTTCGTTCGCGACTGCGGGGCTCGCAAGACCGGCTCACTCCTCGCGCTCACGCGGTGCTTCCTTTCGTTCGCGACTGCGGGGCTCGCAAGACCGGCTCACTCCTCGCGCTCACGCGGTGCTTCCTTTCGTTCGCGACTGCGGGGCTCGCAAGACCGGCTC
>NZ_JBFAQU010000005.1:0-46634 GCF_040678915.1 Micromonospora sp. NPDC049257 | reverse complement strand
GCTCACTCCTCGCGCTCACGCTTTGACCGCACCTTCCATGATGCCGCCGATGATCTGGCGGCCGAACACGACGAACACCAGCAGCAGCGGCAGCGTCGCGATCGCCGTGCCGGTGAACACCTGCGACATGTCCTGGTAGTAACCGTCGGAGAGGGCCCGCAGCGACAACTGCACGGTCGGGTTCTCCGGGTCGTTGAGCACAGCGTACGGCCAGAGGAAGTCGTTCCAGGTGGTCATGAACGTGAGCAGGCCGAGCACGGCGGCGGCGGGCCGCAGCGCGGGCAGCACCACGTTCCAGTAGATCCGCAGCGTGTGGCAGCCGTCGACCCGGGCCGCCTCGATCAGCTCGGTGCTGACCGCCTGGGCCGCGTACTGGCGCATCATGAACACGCCGAATCCGGTGACCAGGGCCGGGACGATCACCGCCGGCAGCCGGTCGTTCCAGTTCAGCTTGGTCATCAGCAGGTACAGCGGGATGACCCCGAGCTGGGTGGGCACCATCATGGTGGCAATGATGATCATGAGTAGCGCGTTGCGTCCCCGGAACCGCAGCTTGGCGAAGGCGAACCCGGCCAGGGTGGAGAAGAGCACCACCGAGAAGGTGACGCTGACCGCGACGATCGTCGAGTTGACCAGGCCGGTGAGGAAGTGCGCGTCGGGGTTGGCGAAGAGCCGGGTGATGTTCGCGCCGAGGTTGCCGCCGGGGGTGAGCGGTGGCGGCACCTGGCCCATCGCGTCGCTGCTGCGGCTGGCGACCACGAACATCCAGTAGATCGGGAAGATCGACAGCAGGGCGGTGAGCGTCAATGCCGGGTAGGTGAGTCGGCCGGCCGACCAGATGCGGGTCATCGGTCCCCCTTGCGGGCGCCGCCGCCGAGCCGGCGCAGGATCAGTACGTTGATCGCCGCGACCACCGCGATCAGGGCGAAGAGCAGCCAGGCGACGGCCGAGCCGTAGCCGAAGTTGTAGTGCGGGGCGAAGGCGTTCTCGAACATGTACATGGTCATCGTCTGGGATTCGCGCAGCGGCCCGCCCCGGATCGCGTTGGTGCCGGAGTTGAACAGCCGGGGCTCGGTGAACAGTTGCAGTCCGCCGATGGTGGAGATGATCACCGCGAAGATGATCGTGGGTTTGAGCAGCGGCACGGTGATCGACCAGAACTGCCGGGCCCGGCCGGCCCCGTCGATCGAGGCGGACTCGTACAGGTCGCGGGGGATGGCCTGCATCGCGGCCAGGAAGATCAGCGCGTTGTAGCCGGTCCACCGCCAGTCGACCATGGCGGAGATCGCCGTCCAGGCGGCGAACCGGTTCGCCTTCCAGTCGATCGCGTCGACGCCGACCAGGTCGAGCAGCCAGTTGATCATGCCGAACTCGCGGCCGAACAGCACCGCGAAGACGATCGCCACCGCCGCCGTCGAGGTCACGTTGGGCACCAGCACCGCCATCCGCCAGGTGGTCCGCGCCCGCAGCCGGCGGTTGAGCAGGTTGGCCAGCCACAGGGCGGCGAGCAGCTGCGGCACCGTGGAGAGGGCGAAGATGCCGAGCGTGTTCACCACCGAGTTCCAGAAGTCGGCGTCGGCCAGCAGTTGGGTGTAGTTCTGCGCGCCCACGAAGGCCGGGTCCACCCCCAACAGGTCCCAGTCGTGCAGCGACACCCAGAACGTGTACGCCAGCGGATAGAGCCCGAAGATCGCGAAGAGCAGGAAGAACGGCGTCACGTACAGGTAGGGCGAGTACCTGACGTCGAGCCGGGCCAACCGGTGCTCCCGCTCGGGCCGTCTGCTCCGGGTCCGTACCGCCCCCGGCGGCGGACCGTCGACCTGAACAACCATCTCCCGTGCTCTTCCTCTCGTGGTCCCGGCCTGCACCTGCCCGCCCGTCCGGCGGCGGGGCCACGGCGTGAACCCGTGACCCCGCCCCGCACGGGGTTACTTGGCGGCGGCCTTGCGGGCGTTGGTGGTGGCGTCGGTCCAGCCCTGGGTGGGGTTGCGCTGACCCAGCTCGACGGTGCGCACGGCGTTCTCCACCTCGGTGCGGACGGCCTGGTTCTTGGGGCCCATGTAGACCGGCTTGAGGCTCTTCGCACCGGCGGCGAAGATCTTGCCGACCGGGGCGTCGGAGAAGTACGCGTTGGTCGAGCTGACGACCGCCGGGTCGTCGAGCGCCTGCGGGGACGACGGCAGTGGCCCCTTCTCCTGGAACGCGCCGATCTGGCCCTTGGCGCTGGTCAGGAACTTGGCCAGCTCGATCGCCTCGGCCTGGTGCCGGCTCTGCTTCGGCACCGCCAGGTAGGAGCCGCCCCAGTTGCCGCCGCTGCCGGGCACCTGGGCGATGTCCCACTTGCCCTTGGCGTCCGGCCCGGCGTTGCCCTCGATCACCCCGGTCATCCAGGCCGGGCAGGCGATGGTGGCGAACTTGGCCTGCTTGAAGGCCGACACCCACTCCTCCGACCAGGCCCCGTACCGGCCGGAGAGCCCGGAGTCGATGATGTCGACGGTGGTGTCGTACGCCTGGCGTACCGCCGGGTTGCTGTCGACCACCAGCTTGTCGGCGGTGTCGTAGTAGCTGTAGCCGGTGGTGTTGCCGGCGGTCTGCAACAGGATGGTGTTGAAGGTGTTGGTGGCGGCGTCCAGGAAGGCCGCGCCGGTGTTCCTGGCCTTGAACTGCTCGCCGACCCGTACGTAGTCCTGCCAGGTGGGCCAGAGCTTGGACACGGCCTCCCGGTCGGTGGGCAGGCCGGCGGCGGCGAAGAGGTCCTTGCGGTAGCAGATCGCCATCCCGCCGACGTCGGTGCCGAGCCCGATGAGCTGCTTGCCGTCGGCGGTCAGCCCGCCGTTCCACTTCCACTCCAGGAAGTTGCCCTTGAGGTCGGCGGCGCCGTGGTCGAGCAGGTTGACGAAGTTCTGCGGGTTGGCCTTGTACTCGACCAGCAGCCCCTCCTCGATGGCGACCACGTCACCGGCGCCCTTGCCGGCGGCGAGCCACTGGGTGAGCTTGGGGGAGTACTCGTCGAGGTTGCCGCCGGTGCCCCGCTCCACGATCTTGATGCCGGGGTGGTCGGCCTCGTACTGCCGGTAGAGCTTCTCGTAGCCGAACTGGCCGAACACGTCGACGGTCAGCGTGACCGGTCCGCCGTCGGCGGCCTCGTCGTCGCCGCCGCAGGCGGTGGTGGTGAGCAGTGCGGTGGTGGCCACCAGGGCGATCGCCGCGAGACGGCGGCGGGTGAAGACACCCATGGGTCGGACCCCTCTCAGGTCGGGTGGTGGGGTGTGGACCTGCGTATGAGCGGGCCGTACGGGTCGTCGGCCCGGATTCGATCTCTGTGAGAGAGCGCTCTCCCGACAGGGTGGTGGGTCGATGGACTCCTGTCAAGAGAGCGCTCTCTCGGATCGTCGCCGAACCGCAGGGCCGACCGCCCGAGCTACACCGGGGACCCCGAGAGTGGCCGTCCCGCAGCTACGCCGTGCGCAACCGACCCCGATCTACGCCGGGAACGCCGAGAGCGGCCGTCCCAGTCGGAACGGCCGCTCTCGGTACACGGCATGTGGTGGCGGGCGTCAGCCGACGCGCAGGCCCTCCAGCAGGGAACGGTCCCCCGCCACCCCGAGGGTGTCGAAGCTGACCCGGCCCCACAACGCCAGCAGCAGGTCGCTGGCCGAGCCGGTGACCTGCACCCGGGCGTGGTGGTCGTCGTGCCCGAAGACCGTCGCGGTGTCCAGCAGGGCCACCCCCTCGCCGCGCATCCGCAGGTACCAGTCCTGGGCGGCGTCGGTCGCGGTCAGGTGCACCACCCCCTGCCACTGCCCCCGGTTGCGCCGACGGCCGGACGGCAGCCAGGTGTCCAGCACCTCGCTCACCCCGTCGGCGGCGAGCTTCGTCTCGATCGGGTCACCGGCGGCGATGGCGAGCTGGGCGTCCCACCGGTGCACCGCCGTCTCGTGCGCCACCCGCCGCGGCCAGAAACCGGCCTTCTTGGGCTGCGGCATCGGGTTCCAGGCCGGGGCCTCCGGGTCGAGCGCGTCGAACAGGGTCACCAGCTGGTCGTACTCGTGCTGCCAGAGCTGGAGCGGGGACACCCCGGCGGGCAGCTCGGCGGTCTCGTCGCGGCGGGCCGGCTGGGCGGTGTCACCGGCACCGGCGAAGGAGTGCACCCAGTGGTAGAGGCCGGCCAGGTGCAGGGCGAGATCGGACACCGTCCACCCCGGGCAGGACAGCACAGGTGTCTCCGGCGGGGCCTCGGCCACGGCCGCGGCGAACGCCGGGCCGTCGACCCGGAGCGCTCCCAACCAGAAGTCCTTCGTGGCGTGCAGTCTGCTCATCGCAATCCTCCCCGGGGTGACCCGGCGACCAGTGGGTGCCGTGGCTACCCCTCAGCCTAGGGTGAAAGGCGTGTCAGACGTCTACGCCAAACCGACAACGAGCGCCGAACCCGCCGATCCGGCCGCCCTCGCGGAATACACCACCCTGCGCCTCGGTGGCACCGCCGCCCGGTTGGAGACCGCGACCAGCGCCGACGAGATCGTCCGCCGGGTCCGCGAGGCGCACCGCCGCGACGAACCGGTGCTGGTCCTCGCCGGCGGCAGCAACGTGGTCGTCGGAGACGCCGGCTTCCCCGGCACCGTCGTGCTGATCCGGTCGCGGGGCTACACCGTGGTCGCCGAGGACACCGATACCGTCACCGTACGGGTCGAAGCCGGCGAACCCTGGGACGACCTCGTCGCCGCCACCGTCGGCAACGGCTGGTCCGGCCTGGAGTGCCTCTCCGGCATCCCCGGCTCGGCCGGTGCCACCCCCATCCAGAACGTCGGCGCGTACGGCCAGGAGGTCGCCGAACGGATCACCGCCGTTCAGGTGTACGACCGCGCCGAGGACCGGCTGACCACCGTCGCCGCCCCGGACTGCGGGTTCGCCTACCGGGGCAGCATCTTCAAGTACAGCGACCGCTGGGTGGTGCTCTCGGTCGACTTCCGGCTGGACCGCTCGCCGCTGTCCGGGCCGGTCCGCTACGCCGAACTGGCCCGCTCGCTGGGGGTCGACGTCGGTGACCGGGTGCCGTTGGCCGCCGCCCGGGACACGGTGCTGACCCTGCGCGCCGGCAAGGGCATGGTGCTCGACCCCACCGACCCGGACACCTGGTCGGTCGGCTCGTTCTTCACCAATCCGGTGCTCGACCGGGCGGCGTACGACCTGCTGCGGGAGCGCGCCGCCGACCTCGGTGACCCCCCCTCCTGGCCCTGCCCCGGCGACCTGGTGAAGGTCAGCGCCGCCTGGCTGATCGACAAGGCGGGCTTCGCCAAGGGCCACCCCGGCCCCGGTGGCACCGCCATCTCCGGCAAGCACACCCTGGCCCTGACCAACCACAGCGGCACCGCCCGCACCGCCGACCTGATCGCCCTCGCCCGCGAGATCCGCGACGGCGTCCACACCCGCTTCGCCGTCCCCCTCCACCCCGAACCCGTCCTCATCAACTGCACCCTCTGACCCCCCTGCCCCACTCCGCCCCCGCCCGCTCTACCCGTGTTGATCAAGAGGTTTGCGTCATGCCGTTGGCGGATTTTGACGCAAAGCTCTTGATCAACACGGGCAGGCGGGGGGCGGGGGGGGCGGGGTGGGGTGCGGGGTGTGGGGGTGCGGGTGGGGTGGTCAGGTGGGGGTGATGGCGGGCCAGGGGAGGGTTAGTTCGCCGTGGCGCCAGCGGTGGGGGCGGTCTAGGACGGGCCAGCCGGTGGACCGGAGGGTGTGGACGGCGGCCAGCCAGCGTTGGCGGGGGCCGAACGGGGCCAGCCCGGCGGCGGCGTGCCAGGCGTCGTCCAGGGCGCGGAGCAGGGCGTGGATGCCTTCACCCGGCACGTTGCGGTGGATCAGCGCCTTCGGTAGGCGCTCGGCCAACCGGGCCGGGCTCTCCAGCGTGGCCAGCCGGGCGGCCAGGGTCAGCGTCCGGGGGCCGGTGGAGTCGATCAGCAGCCAGCCGGCCAGCCGGCCCAACTCGTCGCAGGTGCCCTCGACCAGCACCCCGCCGGGGGCGAGCCGGTCGGTGACCGTCCGCCAGGCGTCGGCGACCTCGCGCTCGTCGTACTGGCGGAGCACGTTGAACGCCCGGACCACGGTGGGCCGTAACCCGGCCAGTTCGAAGCCGCCCCGGGCGAACGTCAACCCCGGTGGGTCGGCGGCCGGTGCGGCGGCGGCCACCCGTACCGGATCGATCTCCAGGCCGACCACCCGGACGTCGGGGCGGACCCGGGCGGCCAGCCGGTCGCGCAGCTCGACGGCGGTGACCGGGGTGGCGCCGTAACCGAGGTCCACCACCAGCGGGTCGGCGGCGGCCCGTAACCGGTCGCCGCAGGTCTCGACGATCCAGTTGTCGACCCGGCGGAGCCGGTTCGGGTTCGTCGTCCCCCGGGTCACCAACCCCACCGGCCGCTGCCGGCCCCGGTCAGCCATCCCGGGTCACCAACCCCACCGGCCGTTGCCGGCCCCGGTCAGCCATCCCGGGTCACTGCCCGACCCGGTGCACCTTGTGCTGGGCGGCCTGGGCCAGCGGGCGGACCACCAACCGGTCCACGTTGACGTGGTGGGGGAGCGTGGCGCACCAGGCGATGCACTCGGCGACGTCCTCGGCCACCAGCGGCTGCGCGACCCCGGCGTAGGTGGCGTCGGCCTTCCCGGCATCCCCGCCGAACCGGTTCAGGCTGAACTCGTCCGTGCGGACCATCCCGGGGTCGATCTCGACCACCCGGACCGGTCGGCCGCACAGCTCCAGCCGCAGGGTGCCCGCCACGGCGGTCTGCGCGTGCTTGGCCGCGCTGTAGCCGCCCCCACCCTCGTAGACGGTGAAACCGGCGGTGGACGAGACCACCACGACCGTCCCGGTCCCGGAGCGCTCCAGGGCCGGCAGCAGGGCCTGGGTGACCCGCAGCGTGCCGAGCACGTTGACGTCGTACATCCACTGCCAGTCGGCGACCGAGCCGGACTCCACCGGGTCGAGCCCACGGGCCCCACCGGCGTTGTTGACCAGCAGGGTGACCGGCCCGGGGGCGTCGGCGGCGGCGCGGGCCAGCCCGGCCACCGACTCGTCGGAGGTGACGTCGCAGGCCACGGCGGTGGCGCTGCCGCCGGCCGCCGCGATCTCGGCGACCAGGTCGGCGAGCCGGTCGGTGCGGCGGGCGGCGGCGAGCACGTGGAAACCCTCGGCGGCGAGCCGGCGGGCGGTGGCCGCGCCGATCCCGCTGGACGCCCCGGTGACGATCGCGACAGAGGTCATCCGGCCATTCTCACCCTGGCAGCGGGGCTGGCCGCCCCGGGTCCCGTGATGAGGTCCGTCACGCCCGCGACCCGGGGCGAGGTATTTCCGAAGCCCGATGGGGAAGATTGCATCCGGCGTGAAGGTTGACCGAGGAGCGCCGGTCGTGCGGGACGGCATCAACCGTGACAGAGGGAGCGGACGTGGCGGATCAGCACATCGGTGTCGGTCGTCAGCGAGGTGCCCTGCCGTGGCCCCGGCCCCGTCGCATCGCCACCCTGTCGGTGCACACCTCGCCGCTGCACCAACCGGGCACCGGCGACGCGGGCGGCATGAACGTCTACATCCTGGAGGTCGCCAGGCGGCTCGCCGAGGCGAACGTCGAGGTGGAGATCTTCACCCGGGCCACCTCGGGTGACCTGCCACCGGTGGTGGAGATGGCCCCCGGCGTGCACGTCCGGCACGTCACCTCCGGCCCGCTGGAGGGGCTGACCAAGGAGGAGCTGCCCGGTCAGCTGTGTGCCTTCACCGCCGGGGTGCTGCGTGCCGAGGCGGCCCGCCCACCGGGGCACTACGACCTGATCCACTCGCACTACTGGCTGTCCGGGCAGGTCGGCTGGCTGGCCAAGGAGCGCTGGGGGGTGCCGTTGGTGCACACCGCGCACACCCTGGCCAAGGTGAAGAACGCCCAGCTCGCGGCCGGTGACCGGCCGGAGCCGAAGGCCCGGGTGATCGGTGAGGAGCAGGTCGTCGCCGAGGCCGACCGGCTGGTGGCGAACACCCGGGTGGAGGCGTCCGACCTGATCGACCGCTACGCCGCCGACCCGGCCCGGGTCGCGGTCGTCGAACCGGGGGTGGACCTGGACCGGTTCCGTCCCGCCGTCGGGGACCGGGCCGCCGCGACCCGCGCCGCCCGCCGCCAGCTGGGCCTGCCCACCGAGGGGTACGTCGTCGCGTTCGTCGGCCGGATCCAGCCACTGAAGGCCCCCGACGTGCTGGTCCGTGCGGTCGCGGCGTTACGCGAGCGCGATCCGGCCCTCGCCGAGCAGGTGACCGTGGTGATCTGTGGTGGCCCGAGCGGCAGCGGCCTGGACCGGCCCACCTCGCTGATCGAGCTGGCCGCTTCGTTGGGGGTCGCCGACCGGGTCCGGTTCCTGCCGCCGCGCACCGGGGACGACCTGCCCGCCCTCTACCGGGCCGCCGACCTGGTGGCGGTGCCCTCGCACAACGAGTCCTTCGGGCTGGTGGCCCTGGAGGCGCAGGCCTGCGGCACCCCGGTCGTGGCCGCCGCCGTGGGTGGCCTGGTGACCGCCGTGCGGGACGAGGTCAGCGGCGTGCTCGTGCACGGCCACGACCCGACCGACTGGGCCCGTACGCTGGCCCGGCTGCTGCCCGACCGGGTGGGCCGGGAGGCGTTGGGTCGGGGGGCGGCCCGGCACGCCCGCAGCTTCTCCTGGGAACGCACCGTGTCCGGGCTGCTCGCCGTGTACGGCGAGGCGGTCACCGGTCACCGGGCACGGTTGGCGGCCCGGCTGGCCGAGGGGCCGGCCCTGACCGGATCCTGGTGACCGGGCCGGATCCGTGGCGCGGTCACCGGACCGGGGGTGCGGTGACCGGGCGCTGTCCGGTGGGTTCGTCACCCCGGCCGTAGAGTGGGTCCGATGAGCGCGAAGAGCGAGCTGGCGGCCCTGATCGAGGCGGTCTGCACCGAGCGGGAGCTGGAGTGGGAGGCCACCGGCGAGGGGTCGTACGCGGTCACCCTGCCCGGCACCCACAAGCTCAAGACGATCTGCAACCTGATCGTCGGCGAGCACGCGCTGCGGGTCGAGGCGTTCGTGATGCGCCAGCCCGACGAGCGGCGCGAGGAGCTGTGGGCGTGGCTGTTGCAACGCAACGCCCGGATGTACGGCGTCGCGTTCTCGATCGACGCGGTCGGGGACGTCTACCTCACCGGCCGGGTCAACCCGTCCGGCGTCGACGCCGACGAGCTGGACCGGTTGTTCGGTGCGGTGCTCAGCTATGCCGACGAGTCCTTCGACACCATGCTGGAGATCGGCTTCGGCAGTTCGATCCGCCGGGAGTGGGAGTGGCGGGTCAAGCGGGGCGAGTCGACCGCTAACCTCGCCGCCTTCGCCCACCTCTTCACCCCGTCCTCGGGAGGTTCGGACCGGTCCTGACGGGTATGCCGCACCGCTGCGGTGCGGCAGTGTGGGACCCGCCGCAGGCCGAGGACGGACTGTCGAGGAGCGTGTCATGGCTCAGCGGAACAGCTCAGGTCGCGGCGCGTCGGCGACCAGGACCACGCGTCAGGCCGGCAATCAGACCCCGAACACGCCGGGCATCTCCGAGTCGGAGATCTCCCGGATGAGGGTCGACGACATCCGGGGTCAGTTGCGCCGCAGGGGAGTCTCCGGGATCTCCGCGTTGCGCAAGCCGGACCTGGTGAAGACGCTCGCGCGGACGTTGCGCGCGGAGGGTCGGGCCGGCGGTGCCGCCCGACGCAGCACCGGCCCGTCCGGCCGGGCGCCGGCCAGGAAGAGCGCCGGGGCGACCGGTGCCGGTAAGGGCACCTCCACCCGACGGGGGACCTCGGCACGGGCGAAGACGTCGGCGGCGTCCCGGGTGAAGACGTCCGCCGCGTCCCGGGCGAAGGCGACGGCGGCGTCCCGGTCGGGACGAGCCGCCCTGTCGCGGCCGGGAGCGAAGGCGGCACCGGCAAGGGCCGCCACCCGCGCTGCGGGCGTGCGTACCGGGCGGGCCACCTCGCGGTCGGTACGGTCCTCGCAGCTCATCACCTCCCCGGCGGACCGGCCGGAACGCCCGGGGCGCAGCCTGGTCACCACCAACCACCAGGTGATCCGGAACTGGGCCGCGGCACGCGGGGCCCGGCCGGCCACCATCGTCGGCACCGAGCGGGCGGGCCGGCCGGGGGTGCTCACGTTCGACCTCCCGGGTTACCGGCAGAGCCGGCAGGTGCGGGTGGTCAGTTGGGACGACTGGTTCCGGACGTTCGACAGCCGCAGGCTGAACCTGATCTTCCAGGAGCAGCTGCGGGACGGCCGGCAGAGCAACTTCTTCCGCACCGAATCACCCGATCGGGAAGACGGCTGAGGGGTTTGCGGGAATCGCTGCCGGGTAGCCGCGTGTTGGCAGTCACGAGACCCGGAAACGGCGTCAGCGCAGCTGGGACGGCCGGTGTTGTGACCGGCGGAACAGTGCTCGCGGGTTGAATCCGGAATCTGGGCGAACTAACTTTATTGCACCGCGTCACGCTCGGAAACGTTCGGGGGAGCGGCGGATCGATCAGATCCGTGCACCGGGCGAGGCGCGCATCGGGTGGAGCACACCGTTGGGGGACGGTGCCATCCGGGAACCGGCGGCGCGAGCGGGCGACGCTTACGGGGGTGAGGGTCGCCCGCCGCCGCCGGGCAGGCGGTACGAGCGCCCACCGCGACTTCCGGTCGCGGTGGGCGCTCTGCCGTTGCCGGTTCCTTCGTGGGCGGGCGGTGCCAGGCCCGGGTGGGCGGGTAGCGCCACGTCGTAGTGTCCGCCGGACCCGTGTGGGCGGGCGGTGCCAGGTCCGGAGCGGGTAGCGGGCAGATGACCTGCCCCACGAGATCGCTGGGCCCGTGTTGCCGGGCCGTCGCCCGGGTGCGGGTAGCCCCGGGTGCGTCCTTTCGAGCTGATGCCGTTGACGATTCAGGGGCGGTGGCACCTCACCCACGTGGTCCGCCTGCCCGATGCGGGTACACACCTCCCGGTGAGGTGAGTCGTTTGCGTCATCAGCTCCAAAGGACGCTGATGGGGTATGCCCACGCTCTCGTGACTGCCCGGTGTGCGGTCCCGGGCGGGTCCGGGCCGTCGACCCGGGTGAGCCGCCGTGTTCGGCCCGGCTCGGGTGGGCGCGCTGGTGTCGTACTCAGGCGGGGGTGCGGGCGCCGACCGGCTCGGCGGGTGCGGTCGCAGGCCTCGGCCGACTGCGGGGGAGGCGGTTGGACGGCGGTGACCGGCACGACCGGGGCCCCGGGGTGGCGCAGGCGGGCCGCCCGACGTTCCCGGGCCGGCCCGGAGAGCAGGTGGGCCAGCGCGGTCGCCATGCCGATCGCGGCGCAGCCCAGCCAGAGTGCGCCGTTGCCGGCGTGTTCCCGGACCACCCCGCCGAGCACCGGGGCGACCGCCCCGGCAACCTGCCAGGACAGCGAGAAGACACCCTGGTAGCGGCCCCGCAGTTCGGCCGGGGAGAGTTCGGCGATCAGGGTGGCGTTGGACGGGGAGTTGAGCATCTCGCCGAGCGTCCAGATCAGCACGGTGAGCCCGAAGAACCAGGCGGCGTCGGCGAACGCGGTCAGCCCGAAGCCGACGCCCATCACCACCGAGGCGAGGGCGAGCACGTGCGAGCGGCTCCGGCCCCGGATCAGCCGGGGGACGAAGAGTTGGCCCGCCACGATCAGCACCCCGTTGAGCGCGATCACCGAGCCGTAGGTGGCGGGGGAGAGCCCGGCGTCGCCCATCGCGATCGGCAGCATCGAGATGTGCTGGAGGAAGACCAGCGCGCCGAACAGGTTGAGCACGACGAACCCCAGGAACACCCGGTCGGCGGCGATGGTGCGCAGCGCACCCGCCCGGGGCGGGCCGCTCGTCGCACCCTTGACGGCGCTGGTCGCCGGGGCGCGGCGGGTCTCGCCGACCTTGACGAAGATGATCAGCGCGGTGGCCAGGGTGGTGGCCGCGTCGACGACGAACAGCAGCAGGTAGCCGGCCTCGGCGGCGAGGCCGGCGAGCACTGCGGCGCAGGCGAAGCCCAGGTTGATCGCCCAGTAATTGAGCGAGAACGCGCGCAACCGATCCCGCTCCGGCACCACGTCGATCATCATGGCCCCGAACGCCGGCCGGGCGGCCTCGGCGAACGTGCCGAGCAGCAGCGCACCCACCGCCACCGCCCAGAGGGGCCGGGCGAAGCCGAGCGTCAGCATCATGGTGGCCGCGCCCAGGTGGGCGGTGAGCAGGGTCGGCCGCCGCCCCCACCGGTCGACCAGGGTGCCGCCCACGGTGGTGCCGACCGCGCCGCCGACCCCCCACAGGCCGATCACCAGGCCGGCCTGGGCGGCGGAGAAGTGGCGGGCCTGGGTCAGGTAGATGGCAAGGAAGACCAGCACGAACGAACCGAGCCGGTTGATCAGGGTGCCGGTCCAGAGGTACCAGAAGGTCCTCGGTAGTCCACCTGTGGTGTCCCGGAACCAACTCCGTACCGTCCGCACGCCCGCGCCCCCGCTCAGGTAATGACTGTTGCCCTCGTAGCGCCTTACAACCTAGTTCCGGGGTCTGACACCGGTCACCCGGTTTTCCACGTGGTGGTCGTCACCACCACTGCCCGCGTGTCCCCGCGCCGCGTGCGGCAGGATGATCGGCATGACTGCGAGCGAGGGACCCACCGTCGGGACGCTGGTCCTGCTGCGGCACGGCGAGAGCGACTGGAACGCGAAGAACCTCTTCACCGGCTGGGTGGACGTCGACCTGACGGCCAAGGGCGAGTCGGAGGCCCGCCGTGGCGGCGAGCTGCTGCGGGAGCACGGCCTGCTGCCGGACGTGGTGCACACCAGCGTGATGCGCCGGGCGATCCGCACCGCCGAGTTGGCGCTGAACGCCGCCGACCGGCACTGGATCGCGGTGCGCCGGTCGTGGCGGCTCAACGAGCGGCACTACGGCGCCCTGCAGGGCAAGAACAAGAAGCAGACCCTGGACGAGTACGGCGAGGAGCAGTTCATGCTCTGGCGTCGCTCGTACGACACGCCGCCGCCGCCGATCGCCGACGACGACGAGTTCTCCCAGGTCGGCGACCCGCGGTACGCGTTGCTGCCGACCGAGCTGATGCCGCGCACCGAGTGCCTCAAGGACGTGGTGGAGCGGATGCTCCCCTACTGGTACGACTCGATCGTGCCGGACATCCTCGCCGGCCGCACCGTCCTGGTGGCGGCGCACGGCAACTCGCTGCGCGCCCTGGTCAAGCACCTCGACCAGATCTCCGACGAGGCGATCGCCAAGCTGAACATCCCCACCGGCATCCCGCTGCGCTACGACCTCGACCCGCAGCTGCGCCCCATCACCCTGGGCGGGGCCTACCTCGACCCGACGGCCGCCAAGGAGGCCGCCGCCGCGGTCGCCAACCAGGGCCGCTGACCCGCAGTGAAGTGCTCCCCGCCCGGCGGAGGTCGCCGGGCGGGGAGCACTTCCCGTCGCGCGGTGCGGGTCAGCTCGTGGCGGGGACGGTCTCCCCGGTGATCAGGTAGACCACCCGCTCGCCGGCGTTCACCGCGTGGTCGGCGAACCGCTCGTAGAACCGGCCGAGCAGGGTGGCGTCGATCGCCGTCTCCACCCCGTACGGCCACCCGTCGCCGAGCAGCATGCCGAACAGGCTCTTGTGCAGGTCGTCCATGACGTCGTCGTCGCGGTCCAACTCGGCGGCGATGTCGGCGTCGGGGTTGGCCAGCACCTTGCCGATCTTCTCGGCCATCCGGTCGGCGACCGACGCCATGTCGGTGAAGACCGGTCGCAGCTCGGCCGGCACCGCCGGGGACGGGTGCCGGCGCAGGGCGGTCTTCGCCACGTGGTCGGCCAGGTCGCCCATCCGCTCCAGGTCGGCCGCGACGTGCAGGGCGGTGATCATCGCGCGCAGGTCGGAGGCGACCGGCGCCTGCCGGGCGAGCAGGTCGCAGACCCGCTCCTCGACGTGTTGGTAGAGGTCGTCGATCTCGGCGTCCCGCGCGATCACGGTCTCGGACGCCTCGCGGTCGGCGGTGAGCAGCCCGCGGGTGGCCTGGCGCATCGCGGCGCGCACCCCCTCCGCCATGTCCACCAGCAGTTGGCTGACAATCTGCAGGTCGGCCCGGAACTCGTCGCGCATCGTCACTTCCTGGGGTCGGTGCCGCCGGCAGCCCCGAGGACCGTCGGCGTACGGGTTGAGCAGGTGCGGGACCCACCGTAGGCGGGGGCGACGGACCGCAGATGAACCCGGGTGAACGACGCGGGGCCCGGGAGTGAATTTCTCCCAAAGCGAGTGTGGTTCGTCCTGTTATGGGCGATAGCCAGGTTAACAATGACCCTACGATCGCCGGGTGGAGTGGGCGGTGGCGATCGTGGTGGCCCTGGGGACCGGACTGGTCGCCGGGCTGCTGCTGTCGCGAACCGTCCACGACTGGCGACGCCGTGCGGCGTCGTCCGGGAGCGAGGGCTCCCGCTGGAACCTGGGGAGGCGTGCGATTCCCGACGACCAGTCCGGCGGGCTGACCGGGCTCGGCCGCAAGACCATCGACTCACTCCGCGCCGGTGTCGTGGTGCTCGGCCCGGACGACGTGCCGGTGCTGGTGAACCCGGCCGCCCGGGCGATGGGACTGCTCCGTACCGGCGCCACCCCCGGCACCATCGCGGCCCATCCGCTGATCCGTACCCTCGCCGGGCAGGTCCGGCGGACCGGGGTGCGGCGCGAGATCGAGCTGGACCTGCCCCGGGGTCGCGACAACGCCGGGGAGAACCCGCTCGGCGTGCACCTGCGGGCGATGGGCATCGGCGGCGGGTACATCGCCGTCGAAGCCGCCGACGTCACCGAGTCGCACCGGCTGGCCCGGGTGCGGCGGGACTTCGTGGCCAACGTCAGCCACGAGCTGAAGACCCCGATCGGGGCGCTGCAACTGCTCGCCGAAGCCCTCGTCGACGCCACCGAACCGGCCGACGGCGCACCCGACCTCTCCGAGGACATGCTTGCCGCCCGCCGGTTCGCCGAACGCATCCAACACGAGTCGACCCGGCTCGGCCGGCTGGTGCAGGAGCTGCTGGAACTGACCCGGCTCCAGGGCGCCGAGCCGCAACCCGCGCCGGAACCCGTCGCGGTCGACTGGGTGATCGCCGAAGTGCTCGACCGGACCCGCACCTCGGCCGCCGCCCGCCGGGTCCAGGTGATCACCGAAGGACAGCGGGGGCTGACCGCGTACGGCAGTGACAGCCAGCTCGCCACCGCCGTGTCCAACCTGGTGGAGAACGCGATCACCTACTCCGGCGAGGACACCACCGTGCGGGTCACCACCCGGGCGGACGACGACCACGTCACGGTCTCCGTCACCGACCAGGGCATCGGCATCGCCCCCACCGACGTCGACCGGATCTTCGAACGGTTCTACCGGGCCGATCAGGCCCGGTCCCGCGCCACCGGTGGCACCGGCCTCGGCCTGGCCATCGTCAAACACATCGCCAGCAACCATGGCGGCCGGGTGGAGGTGGCGAGCACCCTGGGAGGGGGCTCGACGTTCACCCTCCGGCTACCCGCCGGCCCGCCGGACGCCCTGGAGACGATACTGCCGTCCGCTGGGATCGAGCCCGGCCCGGCCGAACTGCGCCGGTCCTGACCGTAGGAAGGAAACACCCCGTTGAGCCGCGTACTGGTGGTCGAGGACGAGGAGTCGTTCTCCGACGCCTTGTCGTACATGCTCCGCAAGGAGGGTTTCGAGGTCTCCGTCGCCGCGACGGGCACCTCCGCCCTCACCGAGTTCGACCGGACCGGCGCGGACATCGTGCTGCTCGACCTGATGCTTCCGGAGATGTCCGGGACGGAGGTCTGCCGGCAGCTGCGACAGCGCTCGCACGTGCCGATCATCATGGTGACCGCCCGGGACAGCGAGATCGACAAGGTGGTCGGGCTGGAAATCGGCGCCGACGACTACGTCACCAAGCCGTACTCGCCCCGGGAGCTGGTGGCCCGGATCCGGGCGGTGCTGCGCCGGCAGAGCCCCGAGGTGACCGAGTCGGGTGCGCCGACGCTGGCCGCCGGCCCGGTCCGGATGGACATCGAGCGGCACGTGGTGACCGTCGACGGGACGACCGTGCAGCTCCCGCTCAAGGAGTTCGAGCTGCTGGAGCTGCTGCTGCGCAACGCCGGCCGGGTGCTCACCCGGGGGCAGCTCATCGACCGGGTCTGGGGTGCCGACTACGTCGGTGACACCAAGACCCTGGACGTGCACGTCAAGCGGCTGCGATCCAAGATCGAACCGGAGCCGTCCGCGCCCCGGTTCATCGTCACCGTGCGCGGGCTGGGCTACAAGTTCGAGCCGTAGGCCGGCGGTGCACGGCGTTCACCCCTGCGGGCTGGCCGGGTGCGGGGCGATCTGACCCTGGCCCAGCCGGGCCGCGCACAGCTCGGCCAGCCTCGCGTACGCGGGTGCGCCGATCAGCGCGGTCAGCTCCGGGCCGTACGACAGGTACATCGGCTCGGTGCCGACGTGCGCGTCGGTCGACGAGGTGCACCACCAGTCCAGGTCGTGCCCGCCGGAACCCCAGCCCCGCCTGTCGAACTCGGCGAGCGTCGACACCAGCACCTTGGTGTCGTCGGGCCGCTTGGTCCACTCCTGGTCCCGGCGGATCGGCAACTGCCAGCACACGTCCGGCTTGTATTCCAGCGGGTGCACGCCGTCGCGCAACGCCTGGCCGTGCAGGGCGCACCCGCCTCCGCCGGGGAAGTCGGCGTCGTTGAGGAACACGCACGGGGCGTCCTCACCCCGGGTGGCGGTACGCCGGGCCGGATTCTTGCCGTCGATGGTGTCGGTCGCGGTCCAGTTCTTCGTACCCTTGCGGAAGTGCTGCCAGGTCTGCGGGGTGAGCCGCTTGACGGCCGCGCGGACCCGCTTCTCGTCGTCGGTGTCGGTGAAGAACGCGCCGTGCGAGCAGCAGCCGTCAGCGGCCCGGCCGGCGACGATGCCGTGGCAGCCCTGGCCGAACACGCACGTCCAGCGGGACAGCAGCCAGGTGAGGTCGGCGCGGACCAGGTGCCGCTCGTCGGCCGGGTCGACGAACTCGATCCACTCCCGGGGAAAGTCCAGCCCGACCTCCCGGCTGCGCGGGTCGCCGGGGTCGTCCACCAGCACGTGCAGCTCCACCTGGCTCGTCACCCGGACCAGCGTACGCGCGCCCGATGCGGCCGGCCGGCGTGCCACCGAAACCCGGTGGCCCTAGGGTCTTCCCATGCGGCTGGGTGTGCTCGACGTCGGTTCCAACACGGTTCATCTGCTGGTGGTCGACGCCCACCACGGCGCGCACCCGTGGGCGGCGCACTCCGAGAAGGTGGTGCTGCGGCTGGCCGAGCAGATCGGCCCGGACGGCGCGCTCACCCGGGCCGGCGCCGACGGGCTGGTCGAGGCGGTCGGCGCGGCGCGCGCGTCGGCCACCGCGCTGGCCGCCGACGACCTGCTGGCCTTCGCGACCAGCGCGGTGCGGGAGGCCACCAACGCGGCCGAGGTGCTGACCCGGGTGCGGGAGGAGACCGGCGTACGGCTGGAGGTGCTCTCCGGTGCGGACGAGGCGCGGGCGACGTTCCTCGCGGTGCGACGGTGGTTCGGCTGGTCGGCGGGGCGGTTGCTGGCGATGGACATCGGCGGCGGCTCGTTGGAGTTGGCGGCCGGCATCGACGAGGACCCGGAGGTGGCGGTGTCGCTGCCGTTGGGGGCCGGCCGGTTGAGCCGGGACCGGCTGCACGTCGACCCGTCGGGGCTGACCCCACCGACCGCCGAGGCCGTGGAGGAGTTACGGGAGTACGTCGACGCGCAGCTCGACCCGGTGGTGGAGAAACTGGCCGGGGTGGGCTGGGAACGGCCGGTCGCCACCTCGAAGACCTTCCGGACGCTGGCCCGGTTGGCCGGGGCGGCCCCCTCCTCGGCAGGGCTGTGGGCGCGGCGCAGCCTCACCCGGACGGGGCTGCGGCAGGTGTTGGGGTTCGTCCGGCACATCCCACCGGGCAAGCTCTCCGAGCTGGAGGGGGTCAGCGCCGGGCGGGCCCACCAACTGCTGGCCGGGGCGGTGGTGGCCGAGGCGGTGCTGCGCCGGTTCGATGTGCCGGCGGTGGACATCTGCCCGTGGGCGCTGCGTGAGGGCGTCATCCTCAGACGGTTGGATCAGCTGGCACCGATGTGACGTACGCCGGTGGTTGCGCGGCTTTTGCGGTTGCTCGTCCGGAACTGTGGTGGCGGGCCGGGCTACCCTCGGGGATGTGACTTCCCGCGTCCCGGTGCTCCTGTCCAGTTCCTCGGTCTTTCCTGAGCGGACCGCGGCGGCGTTCCAGCTCGCCGCGGCACTCGGCTACGACGGGGTCGAGGTGATGGTCTGGACCGACGCCGTCAGCCAGGATGCCGGCGCGCTGCGTGGCCTCGCCAAGCACTACGGCGTCCCGGTGCTGTCGGTGCACGCCCCCTGCCTGCTGGTCACCCAGCGGGTGTGGAGCCCCGACCCGTGGGAGCGGCTGCGGCGGGCCGCCGAGCTGGCCGACACGCTGGAGGCCCCGACGGTGGTGGTGCACCCGCCGTTCACCTGGCAACGCGACTACGCCCGGACCTTCGCCGACGGGCTGGGCACCATCGCCGCCCGGTTCACCGGGCTGCACCTGGCGGTGGAGAACATGTACCCGGTGCGGATGGCCGGTCGGCAGTTCGTCCCGTACGCGCCCGGTTGGGACCCGACCGACGTCGGCTATCCCGCGTACACCCTCGATCTGTCGCACTGCGCCGCGTCGCACAGCGACCCGCTGGCGATGGCCGACCGGATGGGTACCGGCCTGGCCCACGTCCACCTAGGCGACGGCACCGGGGAGGGCCGCGACGAGCACCTGGTCCCCGGCCGGGGCACCCAACCCTGCGCCGAGCTGCTCCGCTCCCTGGCCGGCCGCGGCTTCACCGGCTCGGTCGCGGTGGAGGTCACCACCCGGGGCGCCAAGAGCCGCGCCGTCCGCGAAGCCGACCTCCGCGACTCCCTCACCTTCGCCCGCGCCCACCTGACCGCCCCCACCCCCCTGAACGCCTAACCCACCCCCTCCCCTCCCTCCCACCCCACCCCACCCCCACTTCGCCCCGGTGATCAAGAGGTTTGCGTCATGTCCGAGCCCGAATCTGACGCAAAGCTCTTGATCACCGGGGCGGGGCGGGGCGAGCGGGGCGGAAGGGGGGAGAGGGCGGGGAGGGGTCAGGGGACCGGGGTGAGGGTGGGTTGCTCGGCGGCGCGTTTGCGGGCGCGGTGGGCGGCGACGTGGGAGCGGGTGGCACAGCGCTCCGAGCAGAACCGGCGGCAGCAGTTGGACGAGGTGTCCAGGTAGACGTTGCGGCAGCGCTCGTCGGCGCAGACCCCGAACCGGGCGCTGCCGTACTCGCAGAGCCACACCGACAGGCCCCACGCCGCGCCGGCCAGGTATTCGGCGCTGACCGACGCGCCCCGGCTGGTCACGTGCATGTGCCAGTCGCTGG
This sequence comes from Micromonospora sp. NPDC049257, assembly GCF_040678915.1. Classification (NCBI taxonomy): domain Bacteria; kingdom Bacillati; phylum Actinomycetota; class Actinomycetes; order Micromonosporales; family Micromonosporaceae; genus Micromonospora; species Micromonospora sp. NPDC049257. The sequence continues at coordinate 27,125 of NZ_JBFAQU010000005.1, read as the reverse complement.
AGTCGTGACCCGAGATGCGCGGCTGCACCGGGAACGCCTCCAGCATGGCGTTCAGTTCGGCCACCGCCTGGGCGTCGCGCCCCGAGGTGCCGTACTCGAAGACGTCGCGCAACCGCTTCTGCGCCCGCCGGAAGATTGCCAGGTCCCGGTCGGCGACCTCGTCGCGCATCCACGCGTTGTCGTCCGGAAAGAGGGCCCGCAGGTCGTCGAGGTCGTCCAGGTGGGCGTTGACTAGGTCAACCCCGGTCCTGGCGTACGCGTCGAAGTTCACCCGACCAACGGTAGACGACTCATGCGGCACGCGGCGCGTCGATGTAGTGCGGCAGGAAGCGCGCGTAACCGTCGGTGATCAGACTTTCGCTCTCCCGGATGCCGACGCCTGCGGACCCGCCGTCGACGATCCAGCTGCCCAGCACCATCCGACCCCCGTCGAACTGCGGCAACGCCCGGAACTCCTGATAGCAGAAGCCCTCGTCACCATAGATCCCCGGATTGCTGATCTCCGTGTCGCCGGTGACGATGCGTACCGAGCCGCCCTCCCGGCCGAGCAAGGGCTTCGCCACGTACTCCGGCATTCCGCGCGGTGAGTCCAGGTAGGCCGGGAGCAGCAGCTCGTGCCCCGGGTACAGCTCCCAGAGCACCGCCAGCAGCGCCTTGTTCGACAGCAGCAGCTTCCAGGCCGGTTCGATCCAGGTGGTCGGGGTGCCCGGCTCCAACGCCGGACGGCCGTACGGCTCGGCCAGCATCCACTCCCACGGGTAGAGCTTGAAGCAGGTGGTGACCGGCCGGTCGGCGGCGTCGACGAAGCGCCGGCCGTCCCAGCCGACGTGCTGGATCGGCAGCAGCGTCACGTCGAGCCCGGCCTGCCGGGCCGTCTCGGCCAGATAACCGGCGGTGATCTGGTCCTCGCCGGACTCCTCCTCGTTGGACCAGCACACGTGCACCCGCCGGTCGTGCAGCCCCGCTCCGATCTTGGCCCACGCCCCGACCAGCCGCTCGTGCAGGCTGTTCCACTGGTCGGCGTCGGGGCGGGTGTCCTCCAGCCAGTACCACTGCACGATGCTCGCCTCGACCAGGGCGGTCGGAGTGTCGGCGTTGTACTCCAGCAGCTTCGGCGGCCACGAGCCGTCGTAGGCCAGGTCGAACCGGCCGTACAGGGTGGGTGGGCGTTCGTGCAGCGACCGGGCCACCGCCTGTGCCGCCCAGTCGGGGATGCCGAACTCGGCGTACCGGTTGCGGGCCACCACGTGCTCGGCGGCGGCCACCGACATCCGGTGCAACTCCTCGGTCGCCTCCTCCAGCCGGAGCACCTCGTCGAGGTCGAAGACGTACGCGGCGGACTCGTCCCAGTACGACATGATCTCGCCGTCGGGCAGTTCGGTGTCGACGTACACCAGGCCCTGGGTGCGGATCACCGCGTCGAACTCCGGGCGGGGGGTGACCCGCTCCCGGCGCACCGTCAGCCGCCGCAGGAGGCGAGATGGGTGCCGAAGCCGCCGCGCTCCGGCAGCGCGCCGGCCACCGGGTCGGGTGCGGCGGCCCGGGGGTCGATGCCGACGGTCGGCACCTGCATGGCGAGTGCCACGGTGTCCCCGCCGCCGACCGGCCCGAGGGCGCAGTCGTCATCGTCGTCGTCGGAGGTGAGGTTGCAGCCGGAGAGGGCGAGTGCCAGCGCGGTGAGCGCGCCGATCTGCACGGAGGCCGACCGCAGCCGGCGGCGGGGGTGTCGTTCCACGCTCATGGTTGTAACTGATCCACGCCACCGGCGCGTCCCCTGACCGGCCCGTACCGTGGCCGGAACCGGTGCGCCCCGCCGCCGGGCACGGTCCGCCCCGCCGCCGGGCGCGGTCCCACGGTCGGGCGTTACGCTCGGCTCATGCTCCGTTCCGTCATCCTCGCCGCCTCCCGGTCATCCCAGGTCGAGCGGCTCGTCGCGACGGCCCCCCTCACCCGGGACGTCGTCCGCCGGTTCGTCGCCGGCACCGGCACCGACGACGCGTTGCGCGCGACCCGCGAACTCGTCGCCGACGGCCTGACGGTCACCCTCGACAACCTCGGCGAGGACACCGTCACCCCCGACCAGGCCACCGCCACCCGGGACGAGTACCTCGCCCTGCTGCGGGCACTCGACGCCGCCGGGCTCACCCCGGCCGCCGAGGTGAGCGTCAAGCTCTCCGCCCTCGGTCAGCGCTTCGACGAGCAGTTGGCCTACGACAACGCGCGGGCGATCTGCGCGGCGGCCGACGAGGCGGGCACCACGGTCACCCTGGACATGGAGGACCACACCACCACCGACTCGACCCTGGACACGCTGGTCAAGCTGCGTAAGGACCACCCGTCGACCGGGGCGGTGCTCCAGGCGTACCTGCGGCGGACCGAGTCGGACTGCCGGGAGTTGGCCGGTGCCGGGTCGCGGGTCCGGTTGTGCAAGGGCGCGTACGCCGAGCCGGAGTCGGTGGCGTACCAGTCGGCCCGCGAGGTGGACAAGTCGTACGTGCGCTGCCTCAACGTGCTGATGTCCGGGGCGGGCTACCCGATGCTGGCCACCCACGACCCGCGCCTGATCGCCATCGGCGAGGACCGGGCCCGCTGGTTCGACCGGGGCCCCGGCGAGTTCGAGTTCCAGATGCTGTACGGCATCCGCCCCGACGAGCAGGCCCGGCTGGCCGGTGAGGGCTACACGGTGCGCACCTACCTGCCGTACGGGGAGGACTGGTACGGCTACCTGATGCGCCGCCTCGCCGAGCGCCCCGCGAACCTGGTCTTCTTCGGTCGGGCCCTGGCCTCGAAGAAGTAGGCCATCCGGGAACACCAGGTCACGACCGGGTGAACGACGCCCGGTGCGCGATGAGTTGTGGGAAGGGATCGCGCAGGTCACAGCCGCCCCGCTACCGTACTGGTAACACGCGCGTTGCCGGCCCGTGCGGAAGCTCCGTCGGGTGGCGCGCGCCGGGCATGGGATGGGTCGGGTGAGCCATGGCCGGGTCGCAGTCCTCCGACGGTCGGCTGTCGGATGTCAGGTTCCTCACGGTCGCCGAGGTCGCCGCGGTGATGCGGGTGTCCAAGATGACGGTCTATCGCCTGGTGCACAGCGGTGAACTCACCGCCGTCCGGGTGGGCCGTTCGTTCCGGGTGCCCGAGCACGCCGTACACGACTATCTGCGTGGGGCGTTCCAGGAGACCGCCTGATCGCGCCGGTCGCGGCCGTACGACCGCACCGATCGCGACGTAACGGGCATCGGCTGGGGGCGCGTTGGTCCTGCTGACGCTCTCCGGCTACCCTGGAGCCGATCCTGAACCGTGCGCCGGTGTGCCCCGCCGCCACCAGGCTGGGTCCAGGTCCGTTGTCCGCAGAGCGGCCACCGGCGTCACCATCTCGACGCCGGGCGTCCGTGCCGAACGTTGCATCGAAAGGCTGTCGTATGGGCTCGGTGGTCAAGAAGCGCCGCAAGCGCATGGCTAAGAAGAAGCACCGCAAGCTGCTGCGCAAGACCCGCGTCCAGCGTCGCCGTCTCGGCAAGTGACCGACGCCGGGTCACCACCCGGCGTCCGGCACCACTTGCCATCTGTCGACCCCCGGAGGCTCAGGTGATCAGGCCGCGGACATCCCGGCTCGATCTCGCCTGCCGGTCAGGGCGTGCGCGATGACCCCCGGTGGCACCCCAGGTGCTCCGGGGGTCGTCGTCGTGACCGGGGTCGGTCGTTATCTGGGGGCGCACGTCGCCGCCCGGCTCGCCGCCGACCCCCGCATCGAACGGGTGATCGGCGTCGACCCGGCCACTCCCGGCCCCGAGTTCGCCGGCCTGCTCGACCGGGTGGAACGCATCCGGCTGGACCTCGACTCGCTCGGCGGCCTGCTGGCCGACCTCGACGTCGTCGCCGTGGTCCATCTCGCCCTGGTCACCGCCCCCGACCCGCAGCAGGGCGGCCGGTCGGGGATGAAGGAACAGAACGTCATCGGCACCATGCAGCTGCTCGCCGCCTGCCAGCGGGCACCCCGGCTGCGCAAGCTAGTGGTCCGGTCGTCGACCGCCGCCTACGGCGCGTCCTTCCGCGACCCGGCGGTCTTCACGGAGGAGACCGAGCCCCGCGAGGTGCCGCGCGGCGGTTTCGGCCGCGACATCCTCGACATCGAGGGGTACGTGCGCGGCTTCCGTCGCCGTCGACCCGACGTGACCGCGACGGTGCTGCGCTTCGCCCCGTTCATCGGCTCCACCGCCGACACCACACTCACCCGGTACTTCTCCCAGCCGGTGGTGCCCACGGTCTTCGGCCGCGATCCCCGGCTCCAGTTCGTGCACTTCGACGACGCCCTGGAGGTGCTGCACCGGTCGGTCGCCGAGGACCACCCGGGCACGTACAACGTCGCCGGGCCGGGGGTGCTCTCGCTGTCCCAGGCGATCCGCCGGGCCGGTCGGGTGGCCGTGCCGGTGTGGGAGCCGGGGCTGTCCGGGGCCGCCGCGATCGCCCGTAACCTCGGCTTCGGCCGCTACGGCCTCGACCAGGTCGACCTGATCGTGCACGGCCGAGTGGTCGACACCCGCCGGCTGACCCGGGAGTACGGCTTCACCCCGCGCTCCACCGCCGTCGCGTTCGACGACTTCATCCGCGCCCACCACGGTGGTGCCGTCCTCAGCCGGGACCAGCTCGCCATGGCCGAGCAGATGGTGCTGGAGAGCATCCGGCAGGTCCGTTCCGCGGTCCGGGACCGTACGTGACCGAGCAGAACGGCCACCGTCGGCTCACCACGCCGCCCGTCCCCGCCCCGCCGTCGCGCAACGGGGCCCGGCCCGAGCCCACCGCCCCCGACCTGGCCCGCCCCGCGCCCAAGTCCGCGCCCGCGCCCGCGCCCAAGTCCGCGCCCGCGCCCGCGCCCGCGCCCAAGTCCGCGCCCGCGCCCAAGTCCGCGCCCGCGCCCGCGCCCGCCGAGCCTGACGCGGCCGGCCCTTCGGTGGCGGACCGGCCCGGTGACCAGTGGGACCGTCGGGTCGCCTCCGGTCTGGCGTTCCTGCGCCGCCGCCTCTCCGGCCAGTACGAGGTGGACGAGTTCGGGTTCGATCCGGAGCTGACCGGGGCGGTCTTCCATCCGCTGCTGCGGCTGCTCTACCGCGACTGGTTCCGCACCGAGGTGACCGGCCTGGAGCACGTGCCCAACGAGGGGGCCGGCCTGGTGGTCGGCAACCACTCCGGCACGGTGGCCCTGGACGCGCTGATCCTCTCCGCCGCCCTGCACGACCAGCACCCCGCCCGCCGCTACCTGCGGCTGCTCGGCGCGGACCTGGTCTTCCGGATGCCCGTCGTCTCCGAGCTGGCCCGCAAGACCGGCGGTACGGTCGCCTGCAACCCGGACGCCGAGCGGCTGCTCGGCAACGGCGAGGTGGTGGGCGTCTTCCCTGAGGGGTTCAAGGGCATCGGCAAGCTCTACTCCGACCGCTACAAGCTGCAACGCTTCGGCCGGGGTGGTTTCGTCTCGGCGGCGTTGCGCACCGGCACCCCGATCGTCCCGGTCGCCATCGTCGGCGGCGAGGAGATCTATCCGATGCTGGCCGACATCAAACCGTTGGCCCGGCTGCTCAAGCTGCCCTACTTCCCGGTCACCCCGACGTTCCCGTGGCTGGGGCCGCTGGGCATGGTGCCGCTGCCCAGCAAGTGGCTGATCGAGTTCTGCCCGCCGATCCCGACCGCCCACCTGACCGACTCGGCGGACGACCCGCTGGTCGTGTTCAACCTCGCCGACCAGGTCCGCGAGACCATTCAGCAGACCCTGCACCAGCTGCTGGAACGCCGCCCCGACCCGTTCGGCCCCTGAGCCTGCGTCTCCGGCCGCCCGGCGCGGGAGTGTGGCGCGGTGGCCCGGTCCGGGGAGGGTGCGGCGCGGTGGCCCGGCGGGTCGGCTGCGGTCCGGGTGGCGCCGGGGTCAGGCCGGGTGGCGGCGTCGGTGCAGCGCCCGGCCGGCGGAGACCGCGCCGGCCAGCAGCCCCAGCGCCGCCGTCGACGGTACGGCGATCCGGGCGGCCCGGCGCCCGGTGCGGAAGTCCCGGACCTCCCAGCCCCGCTCCCGGGCGGTACGCAGCAACGCGCCGTCCGGGTTGACCGCCACCGCCCGGCCCACCGCGTCGAGCATCGGCAGGTCGTTGCAGGAGTCGCTGTAGGCGGTGCAGCGGGCCAGCTCCAGCCCTTCGACCGTGGCGAGTTGGAGGACCGCCTCGGCCTTCGCCGGCCCGTGCATCAGGTCACCCACCAGCCGGCCGGTGTACGCGCCGTCAACCACCTCGGCGACGGTGCCGATCGCGCCGGTCAGGCCGAGCCGGGCGGCGATCACCCGGCCGATCTCCACCGGCGCGGCGCTGACCAACCAGACCCGCTGGCCGGCGTCGAGGTGGCGTTGGGCGAGCCGTCGGGTGCCGACCCAGATCCGTGGTGCCATCAACTCGTCGAAGATCTCCTCGGCCAGCCGTTCGACGTCACCGACCCGCCAACCCTCGACGAAGGCGAGGGCGGCCTGTCTGGCCTTCGACATGTCACCGGCGTGCTCGGTGGCCAGCAACCGGAACCGGGCCTGCTGCCAGGCGAACCGGGCCAGGTCACCGGTGGTGAAGTAGCGGCGGGCGGCGAGCCCACGGGCGAACCAGTAGATCGACGCGCCCTGCATCATGGTGTTGTCGACGTCGAAGAACGCAGCGGCGAGGGAATCCGCCGGGGCGGGCCCGGGCGTCGGCGTCGCGTCCGCCCAGCCGGCGGTGTGCCCGTGGGCGTCGGTGCTGACGGTCACCTTGCGGGTGTCGGCCATCGCACCTCCTCCCGCGCCGTCGAGCGTGCCTTCGTTGACGAGCCTAGTCGGGCCGGGACGCCGGTCGACCGGTCCACGCAGGAACTGTGGCGGGTGACTCTGCCGCCGGTCAGCGGTCGATCGGGCAGCCGGCCGGGACAGGGCCGAGGGCGTCGCTGTCGACCGGGGCGGGTGACGCGCAGCTGATCGCGGCGCGCAGCGCGTCGGAGCGCTTGCGGATCGCGTCGAGCAGGGCGAGGGACTGCCGGGTGCGTTCCCGCTCGGCGGAGCCGGCCCCGTCGAGCAGGCCGGCCACCGCCCGACGTTGCCCGGTGACGAAGGTGTTCACCGCGTCCAGCGCCGCCGGATCGGTGTGCTGCGCGGCACCGGTGGTGAGCAGCCGTACGCCCTGCCGGGTGTCGGCGTCCATGTCGTCGAGGACCGCGCTGAACCCGGTCGCGTCGTCGCGGAGCGTCGCCGCCTCGTCGAGCCGGGTCCGGGCGAAGTCGAGGAAGAGTTGCCCGCGGCTGAGGTCCGACTTGGCCAGGGCTAGCTGGGCCCGTTCGGTGGAACGCTTCATGCCGTACAGGGCGTCGCCGGGCACCGCGTTCTCACTGGCGGCGGAGATGCCGGAGACGGCGATCGCCCCGGCCGCGATGCCCACCAGGATGGCGCCCCGGGCCCGGGCCCGGCGGGCGGTCGCCCCGCCCAGCAGCGAACTCCGGCCGGTGGCCTGCGGGGTGCCGGCCGCAGCCGGGTCGGTGGTGTGTTCCCGCTCGGCGGCGGCCACCAGCATGGCCCGCAGGCCGGCGCGGAACTCGACGTCCACGTGGATGTCAGGTCGCTCGGCGACGAGTCGCTGCCCGACCGCCACGAGCCTGGTGAGCTGGTCGTCGGCGCGGGATCGGACGTGGTGGCGTCGGCCGCCGTTGGCCTCGTCGAGAAGCTGGGCGAAGCGTACGGCCCGACGACGGGAGAAAAGGTCGCTGTCCACCGCAGGCACCCCCTCTCGCTGGTCACGGCCGGTCGGCCGCGGTGGTTCCCAGCGACCGGCGGCGGCGTGCACCGTCGTACCAGGGTCGTGGTCGGCGGCGCTGCCCTGGACCGGGACGGATCCGGGGGCGCCGGGACAACCACCGGCCGCACCCGGAGAAACGCTCCGTGCCGGGCACCGGTTACGGGGCGGCCGGCAGCGAAATCACGAAGAGTGATCGTTGCCGCAGGTCAGGGCTGGAAACCGTCGGGTAGCAGACGGGCCAGCGCGCGGACCGCGCGGTACTGCAACGCCTTGATCGCTCCCTCGTTCTTGCCCATCGCCCGGGCCGTCTCCGCCACCGAGAGGCCCTGGAGGAAGCGGAGCACGATGCACTCCTGCTGTTCCGGGTTGAGCCGGGTGACGGCGGTGAGCAGCGCGACGTTGGTGATGTGCTCGACCACCGCCGCCTCGGGGCTGCCCTCCGGTCCGCGGTCCTCCCGGTCGGCGTCGAGTACGTCACCGGTGGTCACCTCCAGCCGGTAGCGGCCGGACTTGAAGTGGTCGGCGACCAGGTTGCGGGCGATGGTGACCAGCCAGGCGCCCAGGTCGCGACCCTGCCAGGTGAAGCTGCCGATCCGTTTGAGGGCGCGCAGGAAGGTGTCCGAGGTGAGGTCCTCCGCCAGTTGGCGGTTGCCGACCCGGAAGTAGACGAACCGGAAGACCGTGTCCACGTACCGGTCGTAGATCAGTCCGAACGCCTCGGCCTCGCCGGCCTGCGCCCGTTCGACCAGCGTCCAGACCTCGGTGGCCGGGTCGGACGGGTCGGGTCGGCTCGGAAAGCCGGTGGGCGGGGTGCCGGTGGGCGTCGCGGTGGTGCCGGCCGGGGCGGGGGCCGGGGCCGTCGGGCGTGCGGTGTCGTCGGTCGGCACGGCCGGGACCAGTGCGGTGTCGTCGGTCGGTACGGCCGGGATCAGTGCGGTGTCGTCGGTCGGTACGGCCGGGATCAGTGCGGTGTCGTCGGCCGGTACGGCCGGGATGACGGCGGTCTCCCCGCCGGTCGGATCGGTCACGGCGGGGGGGTCGCCGACCCGGCGGCTCTGCGTGGGCATGGTGGGTGGCCGGGCGGGTGAGGTCACCCGGCCGGCCGGGGTGGCGTTGCCACCGGGCGCGGCGGGCCGGGGTGCCGCCTCGTTGGGGTGTGGACGCTGGTGCACCCGGCGGGACGCCGCCTCCGGGCGGGCCGGGTCCAACCGTTCGTTCACCGATGCGCGGGGCGTCGGCCCGGTCAGCCCGGTGGGATGATCCGGGTAGCCGAAGGCGGTCATCGGGCCTCCCGAGGGCGCGACACGGCCGGGCCCGGACGGCGGCGGGCAGCCGCCGCGCCGGGTCTGTCCCTGTCGGACAGGGCCGTGTGGTGGGGTGCCGACGCGCGGCAGATCCCCTTGAGGTGCTGGTCCAATGCGCGCACAGGCACGGGGGCCTCCTCGGGCTGAGGGGTGTCGACTCACGGCAAATGGGGTGAGCCGACCCGAGTGATGATAGGGCCAACGTCACCCGTGTGTGCCAAGTCCGTTACACAGGGCCAAAGTATTTGCCGGGGCCGCACAGCCTTGGCGGACCGGTTGTCCGTCGTGGTCGGTTGACTTTCACGTCGCGACTTGATCTGGGGTGGAAATTGCAGCTCAGTGGGGTGGTCGGCGGTCGACGACACGCCGTGGCGCCGGTCCGTTCACCGGTGTTCCCGGCCCCGTCCCGGCGCGGTCGGGGACCCGGATCGGCCCTCCGTTCGGGCGGGCCCGTTGACGCTGCGTGACCGTACGGTGTGTGGGCCTGGCCGGGCGGTCGGGGGCGTGCCAGACTCGGCCACTGCGCGACCGGCTCGGCCGTCCCGGGTGTGGCGCACCGGTGGACGGGCGAGACTGGGCGGGCGTGCCCGGCGCGTGTCGCCGGGCATCCGGCACCCGTGCGCACCGGTCCGTGCACCGCGCGCATCCCCGTCGCGGCCGAGTTCGGCCGCCCCGTACCCGGAGGTCCCGATGTCCACTGCCGCCCGGCTCGCCCTGATCACCCGACCCGGTTGTCACCTGTGCGAGGACGCCAAGGCCGCCCTGGAGCGGGTGGTGGCGGTCACCGGCGACCGGTGGGTCGAGAAGGACGTGACCGGCGACGTCGAGCTGGAGCGCGAGTACGGCGACCGGCTGCCGGTGGTGCTGCTCGACGGCAAGGAGCACGGGTACTGGCGGGTGGAGGAGGAGCGGTTGCTCAAGGATCTGACCACTCCCCAGCTCTAGGGTGGCGCGGATCACGGTGGGTCAGCAGTCGCGCGCGATTGGTGAGGGAAGTCGGGATTGCGTAATAATCGCGCGGCGGCACCCTTGGCGTGCCGGATCGATCTTGCGGGATGGGGGAGCTGGTGGAGGAGTGCCGCGATTCAGCAAGATCGCGATTTGTGCACGTCTTCACAAGCGCCTACTCTGTAGTTTCGACGCGCCCTGCTAGCACGGCCGGCTCACCCGGCCACCGGCGGGGGTCCCCCAACGGGCGGGCACCGGAGCCGGCCGAGGATCGCACCGCACGGAGTCTCATGAGTCAGCACCGTCACCCTGGCGTGCCCGGCCGCGCCGGTGCCGTACCGGCGCTCCCGGACCTCCCGGAGGCGACCGTCGCGCGGCTCCCCGAGTATCTCCGCGCCCTGCACAACCTCGCCGACGCCGGCCACGAGACGGTCTCCAGCGAGGGCCTGGCCGGGGCGGCCGGAGTCAACTCCGCCAAGCTCCGCAAGGACCTCTCCCACCTCGGCTCGTACGGCACCCGGGGCGTCGGCTACGACGTCGCCCTGCTGATCGACCAGATCGAGTTCGTGCTCGGGCTCACCCAACGGCGGGCCGTCGCCCTGGTCGGGGTGGGTAATCTCGGTCACGCCCTGGCCGGCTACGCCGGCTTCGCCGGACGGGGCTTCCGGATCGCGGCCCTCTTCGACGCCGACACGTCCCGGGTCGGCGAGATGATCAACGGGTTGGTCGTCCGGCACGTCGACGAGCTGCCCCGGGTCGCCGCCGAGGAGGCCATCTCGATCGGCGTGATCGCCACCCCGGCCCCGGCCGCCCAGGCGGTGGCCGAGCAACTGGTCGCCGTCGGCGTCACGAGCATCCTCAACTTCGCGCCGTGCGTACTCTCGGTGCCGGACGGGGTCGACGTGCGCAAGGTCGACCTCGCCATCGAGCTGCAGATCCTGTCCTTCCACGAGCACCGCAAGGCGTCGCTGACCGCGCTGCCCGCCACCGGCGGCTCCGCCCTCACCGCCCTGCCCGGCGGGCTCACGACCCCCGACACCCAGGAGGCGATCGGCACGTGAAGCTGCTCGTCGTCGGCGCGTCCTACCGCACCGCTCCCGTGGCTACCCTGGAGCAGTTGGCAGTCGCCCCCGCCGACCTCACCCGCACCCTGGACCGCCTGGTCGCCCAGCCGTACGTCGCCGAGGCGGTGCTCGTCTCCACCTGCAACCGGGTGGAGGTCTACGCCGCCGTGTCCGGTTTCCACGGCGGCCTGGGCGACATCTGCGCGGTCCTCGCCGAGCAGGCCGGCGCCCCACCCGCCGCGTTCGCCAACCACCTCTACGTGCACTACGACGCCGCCGCCGTCGACCACGTCTTCCGGGTCGCCGCCGGACTGGACTCGATGGTCGTGGGCGAGGCGCAGATCCTCGGCCAGCTCCGCGACGCCTACCACTGGGCCTCCGGCGCGGACACCGCCGGGCGGCTGCTGCACGAGCTGATGCAGCAGGCGCTGCGGGTCGGCAAACGGGCCCACGCCGAGACCAACATCGACCGGGCCGGGCAGAGCGTCGTCACCGCCGCCCTGGACCTCACCGCCGAGCTGCTCGACGGTGGCCTCACCGGCCGGCCGGCCCTGGTGGTCGGCGCGGGTGCGATGGGCGCGCTGAGCGTGGCGACGCTGTCCCGCCGGGACGCCGGCCCGCTCACCGTCACCAACCGGGGCGTCGACCGGGCGGTCCGGTTGGCCGAGTCGTACGGGGCGAACGCCGTCCCGATCGCCGGACTCGTCCCCGCGCTCTCCACAGTGGACATCGTAGTGGCCGCCACCGCGGCCACCGAACCGGTCCTCACCGTCGACGTGGTGACCGGTGCGCTCGCCCGCCGCGACCCCGACCGGGGGCCGCTGGTCCTGCTCGACCTCGCCGTCCCCCGCGACGTCGCACCCGAGGTGGCCGGGCTGCCCGGCGTCGAGGTGATCGACATCGACCGGATGGCCACCCTGCTCGCCGACGGCCCGGCCGCCGCCGACGCCGCCGAGGTCGGCCGGATCGTGGCCACCGAGGTCGAGGCGTTCCTGAGCTGGCTGCGCGGCGCCGACGTGGCACCCACCGTGGCCGCCCTGCGCGGACGCGCCGACGACGTGGTGACCGCCGAGCTGCGTCGGCTCACCCAGCGTCGCCCGGACTTCAGCGACGAGCAGCGCGCCGAGGTCGCCCGGACCGTGCACCGGGTGGTGCAGCGGCTGCTGCACCAGCCCACCGTCAAGGTCCGCCAGCTCGCCGCCGAACCGGGTGGCGACCAGTACGCCGCGCTGCTGCGCGAGCTGTTCGACCTGCAGGTGCCGCAGACCTCGCCGGTCGACTCGGTGCCCGACGTGGTCGAGACCGGCCATGGATCGTTCGAGGTCGCCGACGTGCCGACGACCGACTCCGACCAGCCGCCCACCGGAGGTGAGCGATGAGTACCCCCCTGCGCCTCGGCACCCGGGGCAGCGCCCTGGCGATGGCCCAGTCCGGCCACGTCGCCGAGGCGATCACCGCGGCGACCGGCCGCGCCGTCGAGCTGGTCGAGGTGGTCACCGCCGGGGACCGGTCGTCCGCGCCGGTGCAGCGCCTCGGCGTCGGCGTCTTCGTCTCGGCGCTGCGCGACGCGTTGACCGCCCGCACCATCGACCTCGCCGTGCACTCCTACAAGGATCTACCCACCGCCGAGGCGAGTGGGCTGCACGTCGCGGCGGTGCCGCCCCGGCAGGACCCGCGTGACGCGCTGGTCGCCACCGGTGGTCGTACCCTCGCGGAGCTGCCGCCCGGGGCTGTGGTCGGCACCGGCGCGCTGCGCCGCATCGCCCAGCTGCACGCCCTCGGCCTGCAACTGGAGGTCACCCCGATCCGGGGCAACGTCGACACCCGGCTCGGCCGGGTGCTCGGCCCGGACGCCGACCTCGACGCGGTCGTGCTGGCCCGGGCCGGGCTGGCCCGGCTCGGCCGGACCGACGTGATCACCGAAACGCTCGACCCGATGCTGATGCTGCCCGCGCCCGCCCAGGGCGCGCTGGCCGTGGAGTGCCGGGCCGACGACTCCGACCTGGTCGAGCTGCTCGCCGTGCTCGACCACGCACCGTCGCGGGCCGCGGTCGTCGCGGAACGGGCGCTGCTGGCCACCCTGGAGGCCGGGTGCTCCGCCCCGGTCGCCGCCTACGCCGAACTCGCCGAAGGTGAGAACGGTGACGAGATTTACCTGCGCGGGGCGGTGATCAGCCCGGACGGTTCCCGAGACCTCCGGCTGTCCCGCACCGGAACGCCCGCCGACGCGGCGGAGATCGGCAAGGCACTCGCCGCCGAACTCCTCGAACTCGGCGCCGACTCGATCCTCGGCCACGAAGGAAGCACCGGCCCGGGGACCCAGCAATTTGGGAGCACAGAATGACCCGCACCCGTAAGCCCGTCGGCCGCATCGCGTTCGTCGGCGCCGGACCCGGTGACCCGGGCCTACTGACCCGCCGGGCCCACGACGCCCTGACCGACGCCGACCAGGTGGTGTACGACCGGGGAGTCCCCGAGTCGCTGCTCGACGTCGTGCGCGCCCAGGCCCGGGCCGACGCCCAGTTCAGCCCCGCCGAGGGCGTACCGGGCGACGTGGCGAAGATGCTCATCAGCGCGGCCCGCTCCGGGCTCAACGCGGTGCACCTGGTCGCCGGTGACCCGTTCGGCCACGACTCGGTGGTCAAGGAGGTGCAGGCCGTCGCGCGGACCGCCGCGCACTTCGAGGTGGTGCCGGGCGTCGGCCAGGCCGAGGGCGTCGCCACCTACGCCGGGGTGCCGTTGCCCGGGGTACGCACCGCCGCAGACGTCGAGGACGTCGGCACGCTGGACTTCGACGCGCTCGCCGCCGCCGTCGCCCGGGGCTCGCTGGCCCTGGCGGTCGACGCCGGTGACCTGGCCGCGGTGCGCGACGGCCTGCTGGCCGCGGGGGTGGACGGCACCACCGGGGTCGGGGTGACCGGCGACGGCACCGGCGAGACGCAGTACACCACCACGTCGAGCGTGGACTCGTTCGTCGCGGCGGCGCTCGGCTTCACCGGCCGGGTGGTGCTCACCGTCGGCGAGGGCGTCGGCCAGCGGGACCGGCTGAGCTGGTGGGAGAACCGCCCGCTGTACGGCTGGAAGGTGCTGGTCCCCCGGACGAAGGAGCAGGCCGGGGCGATGAGCGCCCGGCTGCGCGCGTACGGGGCGATCCCGTGCGAGGTGCCGACGATCGCGGTCGAGCCGCCGCGTACCCCGGCCCAGATGGAGCGGGCGGTCAAGGGGCTGGTCGACGGCCGGTACGCCTGGGTGATCTTCACCTCGGTGAACGCGGTCCGGGCCGTCTGGGAGAAGTTCGCCGAGCACGGACTGGACGCCCGGCACTTCGGCGGCGTCAAGATCGCCTGTATCGGTGAGGCCACCGCCGACGCGGTGCGCGCCTTCGGCATCCAGCCGGAGCTGGTGCCCGCCGGGGAGCAGTCCTCCGAAGGGCTGCTGGCCGAGTTCTCCCCGCACGACGAGATCCTCGACCCGGTCGGCCGGGTGCTGCTGCCGCGCGCCGACATCGCCACCGAGACGCTCGCCGCTGGGCTCACCGAGCGCGGCTGGGAGGTCGACGACGTGACCGCGTACCGGACGGTCCGGGCCGCCCCGCCGCCCGCCGAGATCCGGGACGCGATCAAGTCGGGCGGGTTCGACGCAGTGCTCTTCACGTCCTCCTCCACGGTGCGCAACCTCGTCGGTATCGCCGGGAAGCCGCACGCGCGTACCGTTGTTGCCGTCATCGGGCCCAAGACGGCGGAGACCGCGACGGAGTTCGGCCTGCGGGTCGACGTGCAGCCGCCGCACGCCTCGGTGCCCGACCTGGTCGAGGCGCTCGCCGCCTACGCCGTCGAACTGCGCGAGAAGCTCGCCGCCATGCCGGCGAAGCAGCGTCGGGGTTCGAAGGTGCAGGGGCCGACCGCGCTCAGGTTCCGCTAGCCGTACTGGGAGGCCCCTCATGCCGTACCCCGAGATCCGGCCCCGCCGGCTGCGCCGTAACGCGGCCGTGCGGCGGCTGGTCTCCGAGACCCGCGTCGACCCGGCCGAGCTGGTCGTGCCGATGTTCGTCAAGGAGGGGCTGACCGGGCCACGGGCCATCGCGTCGCTCCCGGGGGTGCTCCAGCACTCCCGGGACTCGCTGCGCAAGGCGGCCGTGGAGGCGGTCCAGGCCGGGGTCGGCGGGATCATGCTGTTCGGGGTGCCCGAGCGACGGGACCCGACCGGTTCCGGCGGCATTGACCCGAACGGCATCCTGAACGTCGCGATCCGCGACGTGGTGGCCGAGGTCGGCGACGCCACCGTGGTGATGAGTGACCTGTGTCTGGACGAGTTCACCTCGCACGGGCACTGCGGGCTGCTCACCCCCGACGGCGGGGTGGACAACGACGCGACCCTGGCCGCGTACGCCGAGATGGCGGTGGCCCAGGCGGACGCCGGGGTCGGCATGGTCGGCCCGTCCGGGATGATGGACGGCCAGGTGGGCGTGGTCCGCCGGGCCCTCGACGCCGCCGGTCACGCCGACGTGGCGGTGCTGGCGTACGCGGCGAAGTACGCCTCCGCCTTCTACGGCCCGTTCCGCGACGCCGTCGAGTCGGCGCTCGACGGCGACCGGCGCACCTACCAGCAGGACCCGGCCAACCTGCGGGAGTCCCTGCGCGAGGTCGAGCTGGACGTGGCCGAGGGCGCCGACCTGGTGATGGTGAAGCCCGCGCTGCCCTACCTCGACGTGGTGGCGGCGGTCCGGGCCGCCGTGGACGTCCCGGTCGCCGCCTACCAGGTCTCCGGCGAGTACGCGATGGTCGAGGCGGCTGCCGCGAACGGGTGGATCGACCGCGAGCGGGTGATGCTGGAGACGCTCACCTCGATCCGGCGGGCCGGCGCGCAGGTCATCCTCACCTACTGGGCGGTGGAAGCCGCGACGCTGCTCCGTCAGCGTTACTGACTCCCGGGGCGGCTTGGTCCGTGCCGCGAGCGTCGTGGCCCACCCTCGTCGGCGTCCCCCGCCCCCGGTCCGCCCTCCGTGCCCTGCCCTGGCCTCTGGGCTTGTGGCCCTCGTTCCTTGCTCCGGCCCCCGTTCCTTGACCTGGCCCCCTGTTTCCTGCCCTGGCTCCTCGTTCCCTGCCCTGACCTCTGGGCTTGTGGCCCCCGTTCCTTGCTCCGGCCCCCGTTCCTTGACCTGGCCTCCCGTTCCCTGATCTGGCCCCTCGTTCCTTGACCTGGGGCCTCCCGGTCCTCGCCACGGCACCCGGTCCCGCTCTCCTGACCCGGTCCCCGCTCCGGCCTCGACCCCGGTCCACACCCCGCCCCGTCCGGGATCCGGCCCTCGGCCCAAGGTCCCCGGCCCAAGGTCCCCCGCCCTGCCGTCGGTGAGCTGCTGTCGCTGGCGATGCTGGGTCTAAATTCGGCGGCACCGTCCGGTCGGCGGGCAGCCGTCTTGATTACTCTCCGCGTTTTCTGGCCTCCCTCCACCTACCCTCATTCGCGCACTTTGCTCTGCTGCCATCCGCGCGACGCTCGCTCTGGGTGCCTGTCGCGGATGGGGCAGCAGAGCAAAGCGTCGGTGGGGCAGTGGGGCGGGGTGGAGAGGGGTTAGACGTTCTTGCTGTTCACGGTGTTCTGATGGATCTTGGGGGGGCGGTGGGGTCGTCCAGGCTTGCGTTACCCAAAGTAATTGAGGCGATGAGGCGACCGAGTAACCCAGCGTGATCGGAAGGGGTCTGTGGAGGATGCGGGTTTTCCACAGGTCGCGGAGTTGTCCACAGGTGACGACGGCGGGGTTGCGGCAGGGCCTGGCCGGGCGCGACGGTGGCGCCATGACCGACCCCGCACTGCCGCCCGAACCCGCTGCCCATCCCACCTCGGGCTCTGGCCCGGCTTCGGCGTCCCACCCCGTCCTGGGCTCCGCTCCGGCCCCGTCCGCTCCGGCCCCGTCCGCTCCGGCCCCGTCCGCTCCGGCGCCGTCCGCTCCGGCGTCGCCCGCTCCGGCCCCGTCCGCTCCGGCTCTTGCAGCTCCGTCCGCCCCGGCTGCGGCCCCCTCTCCCGCTCCGGAGGGGAAAGGGGACGAGCCGCCGACCTTCCTCAGCAGGCCGTTCGACCTGCCCTGGCCGGCGGCGGGCATCGTGCGGGCGGTCCGGCGGCGTGCCGACGCGAGTCAACGGGAACTGGCCCGCTGGGCGGGGGTGCACCACGGCACGGTCGGGCGGATCGAGGCGGGTGCGCTCACCCCGAGCATCGCCCTGCTACGCCGGATCATCGCGGCGGCCGGCTTCCGGCTGGCCGTGGTCGACGAGTTCGGCCGGGTGCTCACCCCGATGCGGGACCGCGACGACACCCGGGACGGTGCCGAGCGCCGCTACCCGTCGCACCTCGACACGATTCTCGACCCTGAACCGGGGGAGTGGTGGGCGGACGTCTACGGGCTCGCCCGACCGCCGGAGACGTTCCGCCGTAACCGGGCCGTCCGGGACGCGATGCGACGCCGGAGCCAGTGGGAGGTGCGGGTGGCGAAGTACCGCAACGTGCCACCGCCGCCCCGCGTGGTGCGCCCACAATGGTGACGGCCCGCCGATCCGGCGGGAAGCCGGACCGACGGGCCGTCGGAGGTGCGCAACCGTCAGTCGTCGTCGGTGATGGTGCCCGTCGCCAGCAGATCGGCGAACCGCAGGTTCAACGGGCCGGCCACCGCGAACGCGATCTTCTCGTCCGCCTCCCGTTTCCGGTCACCGCGCACGGTCACCGGGAACGCCAGCGAGGTCTGCCCGGCGGGCAGGGTCCGGCAGCCGACGTACGGGGTGAAGTCCAGCACGACCGTCGCGGTCAGCCCCACCGTGGCGGCGCAGAGCGTGGTCGGCTGGGACAGCGGACGGGACACGGTGACCTGGAACGTCATCGTGCTGCCACCCTGGTCGCCCTCCACCACGGTGGCGTCGGCCACCCGCAGCGACGGCTGGCTGCGGAACCGGGCCACCTGCGGGTCGTGGTCGCTGGCCCCCCGGGTGCCGTCCCCGGTGAACTCCGCCGGCCAGTCCGCGTTGACGTGCGCCGCCCGGATCTGCACCAGGTCGGCGTGCAGCGCGTCGTTGACGAACAGGTTGTCCAACGTCTGCGCCGCCCCCTGGAAGCTGTACGAGTACGCCGCCGACGGTACGTCGGCCACCAGGTCGTCCCAGAGGTTGTGCAGGCCGGCCCGGTAGAGCGGCCCGAGCTGGTCCGACGGGGTCGGGTTCGCGCCGGTCGCGATCGGGTCGTCCGGGCGGGGGAAGACGTTCAGGTCCCCGCCGTACACCACCCGGGCGTCCGGGTCGGCCGCCTCGATCGCGGTGACGATCGCCGCGCCGTACGCGGCCTGCTCGGTGCGCTGCCCGACCCGGCTGTCCGGCCCGGACGAGTAGTGGTTGCTCAGCGCGTACAGCAGGTAGGACTCCGAGCCGCCGGGCGTCGACTTCACCACGAACTTGCCCAGCTGCGGGGCCCGGGTGAAGACGTTGTTGCCGTCCTTGCCCGTCGAGGTGTCGGTGTCGGCCGGCAGCACCGCGTTGAGCGCCTTCGGGTTCTGCACGTCCGCGTTGGACGCCAGCCCCGCCGACCGGTACTGCACCGTGGGCGCGGAACCCAGCAGCGGATCGGTGGCGGTCGCCCCGGCCAGCGACAACCGGTCCGTGCGGTACAGGAACGCCGAGGTGATGCCCCGGGCGTCCGCGCCGGTGCGGTCGTACGCCGCCGCGTAGGCGGGACCACCGGCGGCCCGGATCGCCAGCGCCAGATCCTGGAGGGTGTCCGGTGCGCCGTCGGCGTTGTCGGTGGTGCCGCAGACCAGGCTGGTGCCGGAGACCGAGCAGATGTCCTGGTCCTCGGCCTCCTGCACCAGGATCAGATCCGGGGCGTGCAGGTCGGTGCGGATCTGCGCGGCAAGCTCCGACAGGTGCTCCCGGTAGTCGGCCTCGCCCGCCGGCACGTAGTCGAACGGCGGGGACACCCCCGGGCAGCCCGCGTTGCCGGTGAAGTCGCAGCCGTCGAACGGGTCGTCGCGGAAGTCGTACAGGTTCTCCACGTTGTAGGTCGCCACCGCGACCTCCCGGGCCCGGTCCGCCGGGCGCGGCGGGTTGTTCGTCGCCGGGTCCACCCCGGCGGTCAGGGCCAGCGACTCCGGCTGCACGCTGAACTTGCTGAAGCCGTACGACACCGCACCGAACGCGTCGGCGGTGAGGGTGTCGAAGGTACGCGCGGGCGGGAGCAGCGCCGTCGAGTCACCGGCGGTGGCCTTCACGCCGCCACCGCCGAGCAGGATGCGCTGCCCGTTGCCGTTGTCGAAGAGCTGCCCCGGCACGTCGTCCAGCGGGTGGGCGTCCCGGAAGACCCGGCGGGCGTACGGGTCGGCCCGCTTCAGCAGCGGATCCGCCCGGTCCACCACCCACACCTCGGAGTCGGCGGTGGAGCCGAACACGTCCCGGGGGCCGGTGACGCCGGAGCCGCTGCGGACCCGCAGGCGGGCCCCCTCGTGCCGCTCCCAGAACCGGTCGGCCGCCGAAGCGTCGGCCGGCGGGACCGCGTCGTCCACCGTCACGGCGGTGTTCGCGTCGAGTCCGGTGTCGAGCCGGCGGACCAGCGAGGCACCGGAGAGCTGGGTCTGGTCGAAATACTCCGACACCCGGCCGCGCAGCACCACCTCGTCGCCGACGGTCGGCGCGTAGCCGCCGATCAGCGTGGTGAACGCGCCCATGAAGACGAAGATCCCGTCCGAGCTGAGCGGGTCGCCGTCCTCGGTGCCGGTGCGGCTCTGCAGGTAGAAGCCGTACTGGTCGGCGCCGGCCGAGGTGCGGGTCAGCGACTTCTGGGTGATCACGCCCCGCACGTCGTACAGCAGCGGGCTGGTGCCGGTGCCGGAGGGCGGGGCGAGCGGCGACCGGTCGGTGCGCGGGTTCTCGTCGTCGCGGGTCGGGCCCTGCACCTGGCCCACCGACAGCACCCCGTTGGCCTGCACGGTGAGCGGGCAGGTGGCGGTGCCGCCGTCGGCGTCCGTCGCGGTCACGGTGACCGTGTAGGTGCCGGCGGGCAGGCCGGTGGCGGTCACCGTCGCGGTCGCCGTGCCCCCCGGCGCGGTCGCCGGGGTGAACGCGGTACGGCTGATCGAGCCGCTCGCCGGGGCCGGGGTGACCGCGGTGACCGCCAGGTCGACGATCGTGTCGTCCGGGTCGGTGCCGGTCACCTCCCGGGTGCCGGTCGCGCCGGCCTCGATGGTCAACGTCCCGCCGCAGGTCAGCACGGCCGGCTGATCCACCGGGCCGCCGCCGTCGAGGGTGTGCGCGCCCAGCCCGTCGAAGGTGTCGGTGGCGAACCCGGCCCACTGGGCGGCCGGGTCGAACGCGTCCGACGGGTCGGTGTCCCCGCTGGACACCGCAGGCAGCCGGCGCAGCGTGTTGTCGGCGGTGCTGGTCAGCCCGCTGCCCCACTCGCTGCCCGGGTCGACGCCCACCTGCCCGATCGCGTCGAGCACGACGGCACCCCGACGCAGCACGATCGCGTCGTCGCCGTTGAACAGGCTCGCGCCGGTGGTCTGGTCGGCCTGGGCGAGGATCGCCGGCCCGGCCGAGGCGGCGGCGAAGACGAAGACGTCCCCGGCGGCGACGGTACCGGTGAGGGCGATGGTGGTGGCCGTGGTGGCCCCGTTGAAATAGAGCTGGAGCTGGTAGCCACCGGCGGTCAGGTCGACCGCCGCGCCGGTGCCGTTGTACAGCTCGATCGCCTTGTTGTTGGACGAGCCTTCGACGTACTCGGAGATGAACAGGTCGGTGGGCGCGGCGGTGGCCGCAGTGGGAGCGACGCCGAGCACCGGTACGGCGACGACGGCGACGGTGGCGAGCGCGGCGAATCTGCGGCGCAGGCGCATGGGGCCTCCACGATGGGTGGACGGGAACCAACGCACGTTAAGGTGCGTCGCTGTCCGCCGTCCATCCCCCCGGGGGCGATGTGGTGAATTCGCGACAGTGCCGCCCGACGCCCTCGATCGGACGCCGCCGGCCGCCCTGCTCAGCGCTGGGCGTCGAGCCGGTGCACCAGTTCGGCGACGTCCACGCTGTATTCGCACCAGTCCCGGTCGGCCTGGTAGCCCAACTCGGCGTTGACCTTCAGCATCGCCTCGTTGGCCTGGGCGTTCCAGGTCTGCACCTCGGTCAGCTCCGGCTCGGCGGACCGCAGCTCCAGCAGCATCCGCGCCTTGATCGCCCGGTCGATGCCGTAGCCCTGGTGGTCACGCACCACGATGGTGTCGTACTGGTCGGCGCGGGTGGGGTGCTGGACCGGCACCACCACCTCGGTCAGGCCGGCCACCGTGCCGGTGCGCTCCTGGAGGGCCAGCACGATGTACGGCTTCATGCCCCGGCGGTGCAGCGTGTCGAGGCTGTCCCGCAGCCGCTGCGGATCGTACGAGCTGGGGCGCAGTTCGCCGTCGTCGACGTCGCGCACCTCGGCCTTGGCCCGCGCGTACGCCTCGATCAGGTCGTCGGACGGCCCACCCGGGTAGAACTCCAGGTGGTAACCCGGGTCGACGCCGGCCGCCATCTCGGTGAGCGCCGTCCAGTCGACCGTGCCCAGGTCGAGCACGCTGCGGGTCTCGACGTACTCGCGGGTGAAGCCCAGCGACGAGTAGAAGCCGATCGCGGGGGTGTCCCCGACGACCTCGACCCCGATCGACTGGAAGCCCTCCTGGTAGACCCGTCGGGCGGCGGTGCGCACCAACTCCCGGCCGAGCCCGCTGCGGCGCACCGCCGGGTGCACCAGGACCTCCAGCACGCCGATGTCCCCGAGCAGCAGCACGTGCACGTGCCCGAGGATGGTGCCGTGGCCGCCTCCGGCCGGCGGATCGTCCTCCGCCACCCAGGAGATGCGTCGTTCGCCGGGCATCACCTCGGAGAGGTACTCCCGCAGGGAATCCTCCCGCCAGGGCGGGTCCTGCGGGAGATCGGCGGCGAGGACCGCGTTCAGCGTGTCCAGTACGGAGCCGATCTCGGCGGACGACGCGGTTCGGGGATCCCACTCGCGCACCATCACGCGTCTAGCTTGCCGTCAACGGCTCTTCGGGGGAAGTGTCCGGTCCGCCAATGTATGCGAACGATCACCTCACGTACGGCTTGCGCGCCCGTACTCGTGGGCCTTGTCGAAGACGTCCTGTGCGTACCGGCGGACGTCGTTGTAGGAGAGGATGGCCCCCCACCAGTCGCCGGGGATGGTCATGTTCCGGCCGCCCTGGCACAGGTAGTTGCCGGCGGCGAGCGCGGTGTCGTCCAGGTCGTGCGGGTCCTTGCGGCCGTCGTTGTCGGCGTCCGCCCCGACCTGCTCCCAGGTGGTGGGGATGAACTGCATCGGTCCGATCGCCCGGTCGTAGACGGTGTCCCGGTCGAACAGCCCGCCGTCGGTGTCCCGGATCAGGGACCGCCCGCCCTTGCCGTCGAGCGGATCACCGATGATCTCCGGTACGGCCCGGCCGTCCGGTCCGAGCGTCGCGCCGTTGGCCTGCCCGTGCCGGGACTCCACGTAGCCGATCGCGGCGAGTGTGGTCCAGCTCAGCCGGCAGCTCGGGTTCGTCCGGGCGAGCACCAGCTCGGCGTAGCCGTACGCCTGCATGGCGATCGGGGAGACGGCCACCTTGGTGCCGGTGACCCGGGCCCAGTCACCCAGCGCGTCGGCGGGCCGGCCGGCGGCGGTGGGGGCGACCGGTCCGGTCGGCGCGACCCCGCCCGGTGGGAAGCCGGCCGGCGGCAGGGAGGGGACGCCTCCGCCCGGGAGCACCGGGATCCCGGTGGTCGTGGCGACCGACGGCAACCCGGAGCCGGTGGTGGCGGGGTCGTCCACCGCCACCGGTCGGGGTGCCCGGACCGCGCCCGGCACCACCACCGCGCCGACGGCGGCGGTCGCCGCGACCAGCGCGAACAGGAACAGGGCGGGCAACGTCAGCCGGCCGCTGGGACGACGGGACCAGGCCCGGGTGGCCCGGGTCGCGGCGCCCACCGCCTGCCGTGGTGGCGGCAGGCGGACGGCGTGCGCGAACGGGATCCGCCGCCGCCGACCCGCCACCGCACCGCCACCCGCCGGCGGCTGCGTACCCGGCGTGGCCTCGTCGCCCCCGTCGCCCTTCGCGGCCGACCCGCCCTCGTCACCGGGACCGGTCTTCGCGGCCGGTTCGGCGTCGGTCTTCACGGCCGGTTCGGGTGTGCCGTCGGTGCCGGTCGTCGGGGCCGACTCCGACCCGGGCGTCGTCGGCTCCGACCCGGGCGTCGTCGGCTGCGATTCGGGCGTCGTCGGCTGCGGCCGGACCTCGGGGGTCCGGGGTTGAGCGGCGGCGTCGGCCGTCGGGGAGGCGGGGGCCGTAGGGGCCGGCGTGGACGAGGGGGCCCGGTGGGGTCGGCGGGGCCGGGGGATCCAGCCGCGCCGCGGAGCGGGGGGTACGTCCTCGGGTGGGGTCGCCGCCCGCAGGGGCCGTACCGTCGAATCTTCGCCGCTCACCACTGTTTGAGTATCACCCATGTCGGCCAGGGAGTCAGGTCCGGCCGTAGGGTGGGGGCATGCCCCGGTACGAGTTCCGCTGCCGCGCCTGCGGCGACACCTTCGAGGTCAACCGGCCGATGGCCGAGGCCGGTGCGCCGGCCGACTGCCCCCAGGGGCATGCCGACACGGTCAAGCTCCTGTCCACCGTGGCGGTCACCGGCCGTGGTGGCGGCTCCGGCGCCGGTGGCGCCCCTGCGGGTCCCGCCTCCGGTGGCGGTTGTTGCGGGGGCGGCTGCGGCTGCTGACCGGATCGTCCGGTGACCGGACCGGCTGGTGACCGGGTCGGAAACGACCCGATGTAACGGTGTGGCGCGTCGGTGCGCCAGGGTCAGTGACCCCCTTGGGTCCGATATCGCCCAACCGTTCTCACGATGCGTGACCGGTTGACCATAGGGCAGCATGAACCCCGACGTCAGGGCGGAGGTGCCACGAATGTCGCCACGGATCCACCTCCCGAGCGGTTGGGTGACCTTCGTGTTCACCGACATCGAGGGTTCCACCCGGCTGGCCCAACTGCTCGGGTCGGACTATCGCCCGGTGCTCTGGGAGCACCGTCGCCTGCTGCGCGACACGCTGGCCGAGACCGACGGCGCGGAGCTGCTGACCGAGGGGGACTCGTTCTTCCTCGCCTTCCCGGACGCGTCGGCGGCGCTGACCGCCTGCCTGACCGCGCAGCGGGCGTTGTCCACCCACGAGTGGCCCAACCCGGAGGCAGCCCCGAAGGTACGGATGGGACTGCACACCGGCTACGCGGAACCCCGCGACGGCGAGTACGCCAGCCCCGAGGTGCACCGGGCCGCCCGGGTGGCCGCCGCCGCGCACGGTGGGCAGGTGCTCTGCTCGGCGTCGACCGCGCGGCTGGCCGAACCGCTGCCCACCGGGGCCACCCTGATCGACCTGGGCCTGCACCGGCTCCGGGGCTTCGACGACCGGGAACGGCTGTTCCAACTCGTCGCGCCGGGGCTCGGGCGGCAGTTCCCCCGCCCGCGTACCGCCGAGGCGTTGGCGCACAACCTGCCCACCCAGGTCACCTCGTTCGTCGGCCGGGAGACCGAACGGGTCGAGCTGGATCTGCTGATCCGTCGGCACCGGCTGGTCACCGTGGTCGGTGCGGGTGGCGCCGGCAAGACCCGGCTCGCCGTCGAGGTGGCGTCCGGCCAGGTGGAGGCGTACCCGGACGGGGTGTGGTTCGTCGACATCGCCACGGTCACCGACCCGGGGCTGGTGGCGTTCGCGATCGCCGCCGTGCTCGGGGCCCGTCCGGAACCGGGCCGCCCGATCCTGGACACCCTGGTCGAGTACGCGGCCGTCCGGCGGATGCTGGTGGTCCTCGACACCTGTGACGCCCAGCCGGCGGCCTGTGCCGAGGTGATCTCCCGGCTGCTCGCCGGTGGCAGCGGACTGCGGGTGCTGGCCACCAGTCGGGAGGCGTTCGGCCTGCTCGGTGAGGTGGTGTGGCGGATTCCGCCGCTGGCGGTCGACCCGCAGCCGGGGCGTACCGAGAGCGACGCGGTGGCGTTGCTGCTGGACCGGACGGCGGCGGCCCGGGGCGGTCGCCCGCCGGAGTGGACGGAGGCCGCCGACCTGCGCCGGGTGGTGCAGCGGCTGGATGGGCTGCCGTTGGCGATCGAGTTGGCCGCGGCCCGGCTGCGGGTGCTCTCCGCCGGTCAGTTGGCCGCCCGGCTGGACGACATGCTGGGCACTCTCGACGCCGGGCGGGACGCCCCGGAGCCACCCGCCGAGCGGGGTTGGGCGGGCAACCAGCAGGACACCGTGGACCTGGTCGCAGCAGCCTCCGGGCAGACGCCGCCGAGCCCTGCGCACCGGGCGGTGCAGCGTTCCGCCACCGAGCGGCACCTCACCATGCAGGCCACGGTCACCTGGTCGTACCGGACGTTGGGGCCCCGGTCCGCCCGGTTGCTGCGCTGGTTGGCGGTCTTCGCCGGGCCGGTGGACCTGGCCACGGTGGAGTGGCTGTTCGCCGACGACCCGCTCGATCCGCTGTCGGTGCTGGTGGACAAGTCGATGGTGCTGGCCGAGCCGCACGCCTCCGGCAGCACCTACCGGATGCTCGACCCGATCCGGGCGTACGCGGCGCGTCGGCTGGTCGAGACCGGCGAGGAGCAGGCTGCCCGGGACCGGCACGTGGCCTGGGCCCAGCACGCGCTGCACCGGGCCCACCTCGGGGCGGACGGCCGGCCGGTCACCCTGTCGCTGTACGCGGTGGACCCGCTGGCCCGTGAGTTGCGGGCGGCGCTGCGCTGGTCGGCCACCGGGGGCAGTGCGCGGGCCGGGCTGCTGCTGGCCGGTGGGCTGGACCAGTGGTGGCGGGAGCGGGGGCTGTCCCGGGAGGCCCGGCTGTGGCTGTTCCGGCTGTACGGGCGGATCGCCGAGACCGGGGAGGCGATCCCCGAGGCGGAGCTGGCGGCGGCGTACCACCTGCACTCGCTGCACGCCGGTGCGGACGGCGAGTTCGCCGAGGAGCTGCGGTTCTCGCAGCGGGCGGAGGCGGCGGCCCGGCAGGCCGGTGACGCGGGGCTGCTGGCCCGGGTGCTCGCCGGGCGGGCCGCGCCGCTGGTCGACATGGGGCAGTTCGCCGAGGCGGAGCGGGTCTGCCGGGAGGTCATCGACTGGGCGGGCGAGTTGGAGGTCAGCGGGGACGCCCTGCTGGCCGTCTACAACCTGGCGGAGCTGCTGTGGCGGCGGGGTGCGTTGGCGGAGGCGGCGGAGCTGCTCGGGGCGGCCCGCCCGGCGGAGGCGGCCCGGCCGGTGGAGCGGGGCTACCGGTCGGTGGACATGCTGCTGGGCATGGTGGCGTTGGCCCGGCACGACCTGGTGGCCGCGCACGACCACCTGTTGGTGGCGCTGCGGGCCCGGATGGGGCACGGCTACCACGGGCGGGCCTGCGACACGGTGAACGCGGTGGCGGTGCGGTGTGCGCTGGGCGGGGAGCCGGTGACGGCGGCCCGGTTGTTCGGCGCGGCCCAGGCCACCCGGGCCCGGTTGCGGGGCACTCCGGGCATCTTCGCCACGTACTGGCAGGAGCGGCAGGTCGAGCTGCGGCGCACCCTCGGCGACGCGGCCTTCGACGCGGCCTACGGCGAGGGCGGCGAGTTGGGTCTGGAGGAGGCGGCGGCGTTGGCGTTCGCCGTGGAGCACCCGGATCTGGCGGCGGACTCGGTCCGGTTCCGGGCGACCGGTGTGGTGACGCCGCGACCGACCGGCACGGCCACCCCCCGGCCGGCCGGCGCGGTCACCCCTCGACCGCTGGCCCGCCGCGATGCGGAACGTCGGGAGGAGTGGGCCTGACCCGCCGCGCCGTCCGACGGGCGCGGCGGCGATCCGGCGGACATGAGCGCGGCGCACAGACCGACCGGTGGGCGTGGGCGTCCGGCGGCGCGGGCCGCGCCGCCCGCCGCCCCGCGGGCCGGGGGGGGGGCGGGGGAGGGGGGGAGGGCGTGGGGGTGGGGTAGGGTGGGGGGGTTGTTGTTTTTTTAGCG